>NZ_JASCOO010000045.1:0-32960 GCF_029959485.1 Stenotrophomonas sp. PS02301 | reverse complement strand
CCCTTGAACATCAAGGGGGCTTTTCTCCAGAAGGTGTATCCGGGGTGCCGACCAACGGTCGGCACCTGCCGACGATCACGCATCGGTGTTCCGACTGCCGGTCGGCACCTGCGTGGCAATCAGGTAGCCACCGACCGTTGGTCGGTGGTCTGGCGACCGATCAACCTTCGCCGAAGTGCGCGTCGGTCATGGCCATCAACGGTTCGGCGCCGGACTGGATCGCGGCGGCGTGGCTGAGCGTGCGCGGCAGCACGCGGGCGAAGTAGAAGCGGGCCGTCTCGCGCTTGGCCTGCTTGAACGCGTCGCTCTGCGCGGAGGCCTCGGCGGCGGCGACGCTGCGGGCCCACCAGTAGGCCAGCACCACATAGCCCGAGTAGAACAGGTAATCGAAGCTGGCTGCGCCCAGTTCGTCCGGGTTGGTGGCCGCGCGCTGCAAGGTCGCCATGGTCAGCGTGGCCCATTCGTCGGCCTTGGCGCGCAGCGGGGCAATGAACTCGGCCAGCGCTTCGTTGCCTTCATTGGCCTTGGCGAAGGCCTCGATCTCGGCCAGCATCAGCTTCAGCCCCGCGCCCTGGCTGGAAGCGGTCTTGCGGCCGATCAGGTCCAGCGCCTGGATGCCGGTGGTGCCTTCGTACAGCGTGGTGATGCGCGCATCGCGGGCCAACTGCTCCATGCCGTGCTCGCGGATGTAGCCATGGCCACCGAAGCACTGCAGCGCGTTGTAGGTGTTCTCGATGCCCCATTCGGTCTGGCAGGCCTTGGAGATCGGGGTCAGGAAGCTCACCAGCGTGTCCGCGCGTTCGCGCTCGCCGGCATCCTCGGCGTGGTGGGCGACGTCGATCAGGGTCGCCGCGTGCAGGGCCAGCAGGCGGCTGCCTTCGACCAGCGATTTGATGGTCAGCAGCATGCGCCGCACATCCGGGTGGACCAGAATCGGGTCGGCCGGCTTCTCCGGATTCTTCGCACCGCTCAACGAACGCGACTGCAGGCGCTCGCGGCTGTACTTCAGCGCGTTCTGGTAGGCCCGCTCGGAAAGGCCGATGCCCTGCAGGCCGACGCCCAGGCGCGCGGTGTTCATCATGGTGAACATTGCCTGCAGGCCCTTGTGCGGTTGCCCGACCAGATACCCTTCGGCACCGTCGAAATTCATCACGCAGGTGACCGAGCCCTTGATGCCCATCTTGTGTTCGATCGAGCCGCAGCGCAGCGCATTGCGCTCGCCCACCTTTCCCTCGCGATCGACCTTGAACTTCGGGGTGACGAACAGCGAAATGCCCTTGGCCCCGGCCGGTGCATCCGGCAGCTTGGCCAGCACCAGGTGCACGATGTTCTCGGTGAGGTCGTGCTCGCCGGCGGTGATGAAGATCTTGGTGCCGGTGATCGCGTAGCTGCCATCCGCGTTCGGCTCGGCCTTGGTCTTGAGCAGGCCAAGATCAGTGCCGCAATGCGGTTCGGTCAGGCACATGGTGCCGGTCCAGCGGCCTTCGATCAGCGGCTTGAGGAAGGCGTCCTGCTGCCAGGCCTCGCCATGCTGCTTGAGCGCTTCGATCGCACCGTGCGAGAGCAGCGGGAAGTTGCCCCACGCCAGGTTGGCGGCGTTGATCATTTCGTTGAGCGGCACGCCCAGCGTATGCGGCAGGCCCTGGCCACCCAGTTCCGGTGCCGCGGTCAGACCGGTCCAGCCGCCGTCCACGAACTGGGCGTAGGCCTGCTTGAAGCCCGGCGGGGTGGTGACCTCGCCGGTGGCCTGGTCGAGGACGCAGCCGATCTCATCGCCCACGCTGTTCAACGGCGCCAGCACGCTGGCGCTGAAACGGCCGGCTTCTTCCAGCACGGCATCCACCACATCGGCGGTGGCATCGGTCAGGCCAAGGCGCGCGAACAGCGGCTCGACCTTGAGCACGTCATGCAGGGCGAAACGGATATCGGAAAGCGGGGCGGTGTAGCTGCTCATCGGGGACAGTCTCGATCAGTGGCGAAGGGTGGCGGAAAGCCCGCCGGTCAGCGCAGGACGCCGGGCAGGCCGGGAGCCTGGTTGAGCGTGCTGCGGCTATCAATCTCGAACGTGCGTTGCTTCTTTTCCTGCGGGGTGGCACTTACCGTGCCCTTGAGCGAATAGCCCAGGGTGCGGTTGCCGGCCAGTGCATCGGCCATCACCAGGCGGGCGCCCGAGCTCGGCTTGATGTCCACGTTGACCACATCGGCCGAGACCCCGCCAATGGACAGTGCGGGCTTCAGCTGCAGCTGCCCGGCATCCTCATCGCTCACCTTCAACTGCAGCGCGACGTTGTCGAAGGTCATGGGCATCGAACTGAAGTTCTGCAGGCGCAGCGCAACCGTCCAGCTGCCATCGGCACGCACCGTCAACTCCTGCACGCTGGCGGCCGGCTCGGAAACGCGTTTGACCGTCTTGTTGCAGGCGGTCAGGGCCAGCGAGGCGACGACGATGAGGGCAAGGGCGAGGCGGGGGCGGAAGCGGTGGGACATGGCGCAATCCTCAGGCGGGTGTTGCATGGGTACGAGCATACTACGGCGTATGGTGTTCGCGCTGCCTGTGGCAGCGAGACGCAAGGGTAGGGCACCGGGATGACGGGGCCACGTGCTTTTAGTCGTGGGGAGGGCCGGGCCGGCCCGGTCGTGGGGTGAGGCCGGGCCGGGTCAGTCCAGCGGCGCCATCACCCGCAGCGGGGCGAGGTCATAGCCCATCGCCTCGGCGCGGGCCTTGAGCTGCTCGAACAGGGCGGTATCCATGCTCGGCGACCGCGACAGGATCCACAGGTACTTGCGGTCCGGTTCACCGACCACCGCCCATTGGTACTCCGGGTCCAGTGCGATCACCCAGTAGTCGGCCCAGACCAGCGGCACCCAGGACAGCCAGTCCGGCACGAAGCGCACCTGCAACTGGCCCGGTTGACCCTCGACCGGGCGTGCCACGCCATCGGCGGCGACGCGGTCGCCATCGGCTTCGCGGCAGGCGTTGTGCACGCTGATCCGTCCATCGGCACGCAGGCTGTAGGTGGCGGTGATGTCGCCCACGCATTTCTTCTGGAACGAGACCGGCAGGTGCGCGATCTCATGCCACTGGCCGGCATAGCGGCCCATGTCCAGCGCCTCCACCGAGGTCACCGGCGCGGCCGCCCAGGCCGACCCGGTGGCGGCGAGGGCGAGCAGGGCACTGATCAGATAGCGGCTGCGCATTGTCGACACTCCACACAAGACGCAGCGAGCTTAGGCACAGGCTGAGCGGAAATTGTGAATATTCCGTCATGCAGTGGCCGTCCCACGTCGCTGACGTGCGCGTGGCAGCATGCGGCACCCGCGCTACCGACTGTCAGCGGAGAGTTCCCGCGTGGCGTTGCCGCTCTCGTCCAGGAAGCGCACCTTGGCATCTCCAGAGGGCGTGACCACCAACTCAAGCCGCGGCTTACCTTGACCATCGCGCAGGGTCAGCATGGCATCGCGCGCATCAGACTTGCCAAGGAACACGCGCTCGGTGATCGCAGGAATGCCCTTCCGATGAAGTGCTTCGTCCCGCTCGGAGAAGAACGGGCGGGACAGGCCATCGGCAACATCATTGAAGGTCAGCCCGGCGTAGTGTGTGCCCGCGTCGTCCACGCCCAGCAGCTGCATCTGCTGATCCTGCTGATAGCGATCAAAGGTCAGGCTCATGCCGCTGGAGGGTTTGCCGCTCTTGTCGAGCGAACCGTTGTAGATCAGCCCGCCGTTTTCCGTGCCTTCATCGTTGAAGAACAGCATGCCTGCCATCGGGCGCGGATGAGGTTGCTCCTTGTTGTGAATGACCACGCCAGGAAACAGCGTGCGATTGGAGATCGCCAGCCGCAACGTTCCGTCAGGTTCCTTGATGTTGATGCGCTGCGCATCAATGACATCAAAGCTGGCGCTGCGCTGTGACGTCGCACCCATCATCAACGCGGCCATGGTGAGCAGGCCGGCCGCTGCGCAGCCCAGCGTCAGTCGCCGTTGGTTTCGCTGCAGATGCGCGATCTGCGCCTGCAGCACTTCGATGCCTTCGGACATTCACCTCTCCCTGTGTGTGCGGCCATGGGGACGAACAAGCGCGGCCGCAGACGATCCTGTCCGCCGGGTGAGCATGCCAGCGCGTGGCGATGGACGGCAAGGCGCGCAACGGCCTGCCCGCGGAAATCATCCCTGAGCGGTGTGCCCGCTTTGCAGCGCGCGATGGATCTCCGCCTCGATCATCGCTTCATCGTCGCGTGCGGCCCAGCGGCTGATCGTGACGATCACCAGCACCGCGCCGGCCATGAAGTAGGCAGCAGGCACCACCGCCAGACTGGCCAACAGCGCAGGCGCGAGGTCGTGTGTGTGTTGCCATTGCTTCACCACCGCCACCAACGGAACGATGAGCAGGCTGACGAACATGCCGATCATCAGGGGGCGGATGAAGGGATGCATCTGGAACGCACCTTCAAGCCGCGTGCCGCGTTCGGTGGAGATGCACTGACCGATGAAATACGGCTTGAAAGAATTGGACACGAACGGGCGCGTCCAGCACAGGCGGATCCGTTGAGCGGAGGCCGTCCCGCGCATTCCGGCGACAGAGAGGCGCGGGCCATGCTGGATCGACTGCTTGAGGCGCAGCACGGTCACATCGATCGGGAATGCGCTGTGGAAGGCAACGGGACGTCTGCCGAACAGCGCGGCGAACAAAGCACGAACCATGTGCGGAACCTCCTTCCTTGAACGCTGCGCGATGTGGCGACGCCGCACAACAGACAAAAAAAATGACCTGCATTTCTGCAGGTCATCTGAAATTGTGGTGGCCGGGGACGGAATCGAACCGCCGACACGGGGATTTTCAATCCCCTGCTCTACCAACTGAGCTACCCGGCCACTTCATCGCTGCGTTGCCGCTGGCGAGGACGCGAATAATACGGAGGTATGAGGGGTTCGGCAAGCATTTCGCGAAAAAAATTTCACATTTGTTTCCAAACCCGTGTCTGCACGCATCCAAGTGCTTGATCCAACGGGCCCGAGCACATCACACAAGCGCATGAACGTCGGTTCAGGCGGATGCTTTCCGCCGGTGCAGTTGATCAGCCCGTGGTGGATCGTGCGTCGTCGGGAATGCACCACAACAGCACGAAGCCGATCACCATCATGATCGCCGCCAGCACCAATGCGCCCTGGTAGCTGCCGCTGTCGCGCGCCAGCGTGCCGGCGATCGCGGGGGCGATGATCTGGGCGACGCCATAACTCAGCGTCAGCGTCGCCATCGCCTTGGCAGGATTGTGCGGGTAGTGGCGACCGACCACGGTCAGGGTCAGGCTGACGATGCCGGCGAAGGTCAGGCCGAACAGCACGGCGCTGGCCGCGCCGGCCCACAGCCCGCCATCCAGCAAGGGCAATACGAAGGACGTAGCCTGCAACGCATAGGCGAGCATCAATGCACGGATCAGTCCAAGCCGGTTCGAGAGCCGATCCCAGGCAAACGTCGAGGGGATGGCGGTGAGGCCGACCAGGACCCACACCCAACTGCCGTGGCCGGCGAAGGCAGGGGTCTGCACCAGGATGGCGACGATGAAGGTCGCGCTGACCACGAAGCCGACCCCCGCGCAGAAGTACGAGGCGATCAGCAGCCAGCGCCAGCGCCGCCCGGGTGGCGGGGGAGCATTGGCCCCAGTGGCACTGGAGATCGCTGCCGGCGGCGGCATCCATGCCCAGGCCGGGATCAGGAACACCACCGCGAGGGTGCCCAGCGCGATCCACTGCCGGGAGGACGCCAGTTGATCGGCCATCGCCGCAGCCGCCAGGCCCGAGACCGCGATCCCCACCCCGAGGCCGGCGAAGTGCAGGCCGAGCTGTGGGCGGCGCTGATGGGCGAGCAGCCAGTTGAGCACCAGCCCGGAGGCGAGCAGCAGGCCGGCGGTGCTGGACAGGCCGGCCACGAAGCGCAGCACGCCCCAGGTGGCCATGTCCGTGGTGGTGCCCATCAGGCCGGTGGATACCACTGCCAGGACCAGTCCGATGCGGTAGAAGCGGAATTTCAGCTGCATGTCGCCGACCCGGGCGACCAGCACAGTGCCGGCCAGGTAGCCCAGATAGTTGAACGTTGCCAGCCAGCCGCCGCCGGCTGCCGTGAGCCCGGCGTCGAGTCGCATCACCGGCAGCAGCGGGGTGTAGGCAAAGCGCGCCAGGCCAACCGTGAGTACCAGCGCGCAGATGCCGGCCGTGATGACCTGCCAGGCGTGGCGGGGAGGCGGGATCAAGAGTGACATGGGTGGGGAGGGCAGCGGGGAGGGCCCATGGTCCGTGGACAGAGGTGACCGCGTCTTTCGATAGAATGACCCATCCTGTCGATGAGGCGTCACATGGCCACGGCGGAACCCACTGCTCCGGGTTGGCGCGAAGTCCTGGTGCCGCCGCTGCGGCGTCTGCCGTGGCCGGTGGTGGCGCGCAGCCAGTGGCTGGAGGCGGGTGAGCGCTTCCCGCCGCACATGCACGGCTGGAACCAGCTGGTCCACGCCAGCACGGGTGTGCTGCAGGCCAGCGCGGGGCAGGCCCGTCACGTGATCACCCCGCATCAGGCGCTGTGGGTGCCGACGGGCACGCTGCATCACACCGGCGCGTTGAGCACTTCGGCATTCCGCAATCTGTACGTGGATGATGCCCCGGATCTGGGCATGCCCACGCGCTGCGTGGTCCTGGAAGTGTTACCGCTGCTGCGCGAACTGATCATTGAACTCGATCGCACCGTGCCCGATCACGACCGCACTTACTACGCCACCTTGTGCACGCTGATCACCGCGCAGTTGCCGCGCCAGCCGCAACACACCCGGCACCTGCCATGGCCGCAGGACGCCCGTCTGCAGCGCTGGTGCCAGGCACTCTACGAGCAGCCGGCCGATACCCGCAGCGTGGAGGACTGGGCACCGTTGCTGGGGGCATCGGCACGGACTCTGGCACGCCATTTCGAACGCGAGACAGGCATGTGCCTGCGCGACTGGCGGTTGCGGCTGCGTCTGCTGCGCGCCATCGAGTGGCTGGCGCAGGGGCGTTCGCCCACGGTAATCGCGCACGAGCTGGGCTATGCCTCGGCGTCGGCGTTCAACTACATGTTCCGGATCGAGATGGGCATGAGCCCGCTGCAATGGAAGCGCGCACGCACTACCGCGTGACCGGGCAGGCCAGGCTGACCAGCCGCTCATCCTCGAAGCGTGCACGGATCGTGCCGTTGTCGGCTTTGCCTGCGGGCCACTCCGCTTCGGCGCCCGCACCAGGCAGGGGATTGCCCAAGTGGAAGTACACGCGGCCACGGCTGTCGCCGACCTGCACTTTGTTGCATGCCACGATAGGTGAAGCCATCTCGCCGCAGTCGCCCTGCAGCAGGCACAGGCGCGTGTGGCACTTGCCTGCACCGGACGACCAATGGCCTTGCGCGGCCAGGCAACCGGGCTCGGTCGCCAGGATCGCCCAGCATGCCAAGCCGAACACCGTGGTGGCGGACATCAACACGGGCAGCAGGTAGCGGCGTCGGCTGGAAGAGGGAACGTTCATGACGCGATCATGCGCCTTGGCCCGCGGCGCGGGCAACGGATGATCGGTGCAGCGTATGGATGGAATGCTGTGACGCCATCCAGAGCGTCGGTCGCTGTCGCGCAAAGGCCAGGCCACCTCCGCATCGCGCCGCACCGATGGAACGCTGTTTTGCCCCCCCCGTCTGGACGTGCCTGGACGGCGTACTGTCGGGATTCCTTTTTCGTCTCCCCCGGAGCGATCCGCTGATGAACGCACTCACCAACAAACGCATCGTGCTCGCCTCGCGCCCGAACGGCGCCCCGGTCGCGGCTAACTTCCGTGTCGAACAGGTGCCGGTTCCCGCGCTGGGCCCAGGCCAGGTGCTGCTGCGCAATCGATACCTGTCCCTGGATCCTTATATGCGCGGTCGCATGGAAGAAGGGCCGTCCTACGCCGCCCCGGTTGCGCTGGATGCAGTGATGGAGGGGCGCACCGTTGCCGAGGTGCTCGCCTCCAACCATCCGGATGTTGCGGCCGGCGAGCATGTCCTGGCACCGGGTAACTGGCAGACGCATGCCGTCATCGACGGCGATCAGCTCAGCCGCAAGCTGGAAGACAACGGCCTGCCGATCAGCACTGCACTGGGCGTGTACGGCATGCCCGGATTCACGGCGTACGTGGGCCTGCAGGAAATCGGCAAGCTGCAGCCGGGCGAAACGCTCGTGGTGGCTGCTGCCAGCGGCCCGGTGGGCGCAACGGTCGGGCAGATCGCCAAGCTGCAGGGTGCGCGCACGGTGGGCATTGCCGGTGGCGAGCAGAAGCGCGCGTATCTGGAAACGCTGGGCTTCGATGTGGCGCTGGATCACCGCGCCGACGATTTCGCTGCGCAGTTGCGTGCGGCGGTGCCCGACGGCATCGATGTCTACTTCGAGAACGTCGGCGGGCATGTGTTCGATGCGGTGGCGCCGCTGCTCAACGACTTCGCACGCATTCCGGTCTGCGGCACCATCGCTACCTACAACGCGCGCGGCGCGGTGCTGCCCGGGCCGGATCGGCTGCCCGGCTTCATGAGCCAGGTATTGCGCCAGCGCCTGACCGTGCGCGGCTTCATCCAGTCCGATCTGCACGCGTTCTTCCCGGCGTTCCTGCGCGACATGGGGCAGTGGTTGAAGGACGGCCGCGTGCAGTATCGCGAGGACATCGTGGCGGGATTGGAGAACGCGCCCGAGGCGTTCTTCGGCCTGCTCAAGGGGCGCAACTTCGGCAAGCTGGTGGTCAAGCTGGAGTGACCGACGCCTCACGCGTGAGCGCGCTGTGTGCGAGGCCGCGCCGATCGTGATTCGTGCATCACGATCGGCTGGTTAGTCTGCCCGGGAAGGCGCCGCCCCGGCGCCCGCACGAGTGAGTAGACCCATGGCTGACACCAAGCCCAGCGAACACGGCAAGCAGGAAGGCATCGAAGAAAGCCAGCAGGACCGCAAGCAGGACGAAACCGCCAAGCAGCGGCCGGGACAGACCGATCAGGCGATCCATGATGCAGGCACGCGTCGGCCGGAGCGCAAGGACAATCCCGAGGGCGCGTAAGCAACCGCGCGCGGCCTGCAGAAACAAGAACGCCCCGGGAAGCTGATTCCCGGGGCGTTCTGTTGAATAGTGGTGGAGCCAAGGAGGATCGAACTCCTGACCTCGTCGATGCGAACGACGCGCTCTCCCAGCTGAGCTATGGCCCCACGTATGCTGCTGCTGCGTGGCGTCACCGGCCTCGGCCGTACCCCGCAATGGGCCTAGTCTAGCGCCGACCGGCGGCGCCTGCCAAGTGGGACCTGCGTTGGGTTCAGTGCCTGGCCCGCGCCGTGGCGGGCGCGCGTTCCACCTGCTGCAGCAGGGCTTTGTCCAGTTTGGCCGCCACCCCGACGCTGCGCCCGGCCAGGTTGGCCACCACGAAACTGACCGAACTGCCCAGCACCTGCGCCGTCTCGGACAGGCTCAACCCGTAGTCCTGTTCCAGCCACTGCGCCATCCCGGCGGTGGCCGCGCGCAGGGCATCATCCAGCGAGCCGGCCTGGCCCAGGACCATCAACTGCGTCGCTGATTCCACCCGCGGCGCTGACTGCGCACGGGACTTGATCACCTCCACGCTGAACTCCACGTCCATCGAGGTCTCCAGCGCGTACTGCGAGGTTTCGCCATCGCCCTGCAGCGCGTGCGCATCGCCCAGGTAGAGCAGGGCGCCGGGCTGGGATACCGGCAGATACACGGTGGCGCCCTCGCGGATTTCGTTGAAGTCCATGTTGCCGCCGAAGCGGCCGGTGTCGCCGGTGGAGATCGGCGCGTTGCCAAACCCTGGTGCCACCGCCAGCCCGCCAAGCATCGGCCTGACCGGCACCCAGAAGTCCTTGAGCTTGCCGGTGGCCGCCTCTGGGCGGGCACGGCCGCGTTCGCGGTCCAGGGTCCAGCGCACCGGTTTGTCCAGTGCGGTGGCCTTTGCTGCCAAGGCCGGTGTCAGCGCGCGTCCCACGATGCTGTCCAGACTATCGGCGTAGCCGCGGTTCAAGCGCAGGCGTTTGATGTGGATCGCCAGCACATCGCCGGGCTCGGCCTCCATCACGTAGAACGGCCCCGTCTGCGGATTGCCGAACAGCGCCCGGGTCTGGCCGTTGGCATCCACGCCGCCGGAATCCAGCGTCGTGGTGCGCACGCTGTCGCCCGGCCAGACCGTCAGCACGGGCGCGCGGTGGGGCGAAAACTCATTCGAATAGGAGGTGGGCACGAAGTCATGCTGGCGTGGGCCGCCGGCCGGCCGCTCGGGCAGGCGGCGCGCGCTGAAGGGATGCATCGCGCGTCGCTCGCTGGCGTTGGTGTCGGGATAATCGGCCGTACCGCGCAGGGTCGTGCCGGTCTGCTCGCCACGGAAGCGGTAGGTCGCGCCATCGCTGCCGGTGACGACAAACGCCAGCGTGGTGCCCTGGCGGCTGCCCTGCAGACTATCCCCATCGAAACGCCCCTCCACCGGACCCTGCTGGTCGGGCAGGGTGAGCAGCTGGTAGGCCGGGTTTCCCCACAGGTCGGTGGTGACCAGCCACTGTGCGGGCGGTTCGGCGGCCTGGGCGGCCGAGGCGGACAACAACAGGAGCAGGCAGGCCAGCGGGCGAGAGGGCATGCGGGGATCTCGTGGATGACCGGTTCAGTGTTCGCCGCCGCTGCCAGGGCGACAAGTGCCGGGCGACACGTGACCGATGGCCCGGAAAGCATCAAACGCGAACCCCGCCCTTCCGGCGCGCGCCTTGGCCGGGCATAATCCGCGCCAGAAAACGCGGCCGCATAGCCAGTGGACCAGGGGGGCCGGACAGCCGTCGCCCACAACGCCCTGACACCAATCTGCAACATCCAGCCAATACCGTGCCGCATCGCTGTCTCCACAGCGATGCCGATTTCCTATGGTGCCCGGCCATCTGCCGGATGCCCCGATCTGTACTACCCGAGACCTCTGCATGCCCGCTCTACGCCACGCCCCTGTGTCGACGCGTCTTCTCTCCCGTTCCCTCTCCGCTGCCGTGCTGCCGCGCCGCCGCGCGCTGGCGCTGGCCTGCGCCTCCGCTGCGCTGATGCTGTCCGCTGCCGCCTCGGCGCAGGACGCGCAGTCCGCCAGCGCGACCTCGCTGGACACCATCACCGTCACCGCCGACCACCGCGAGCGCAACCTGCAGGAAGTGCCGGTGTCGGTCGGCGTGGTGCAGGGCGAGAAGATCCGTGATTACACCGCTGGCGGCGATGACACCCTGCTGGCCCTGTCGGGCAAGGTGCCGAGCTTCTACGCCGAAACCACCACCGGCCGCATCTTCCCGCGCTTCTACATCCGTGGCCTGGGCAACATCGATTTCTACCTGGGTGCCTCGCAGCCGGTGTCGATCATCCAGGACGACGTGGTGCTTGAACACGTGGTGCTGAAGTCCAACCCGGTCTACGACGTGGACCAGATCGAGGTGCTGCGCGGCCCGCAGGGCACGCTGTTCGGCCGCAACACCACCGCCGGCATCGTCAAGTTCGACACGATCAAGCCGAGCCAGGATTACAGCGGCCGCGTGCAGGCCAGCTATGGCTCCTACGGCAGCGTGGCCATCGATGGCGGCTTCGGCGGCCCGATCAACGACATCGCCTCGTTCCGCGTGTCGGCGCTGTACCAGCACCGCGATGATTACGTCGACAACACCTACAGCGGCCCGAGCGCCGATGGCACGGTCTCGCCGAAGAAGAACGCGATGGGCGGCTTCGACGACCGCAACGTGCGTGCGCAGCTGCTGCTGCAGCCGAGCGACAACTTCTCGCTGCTGGCCTCGGCCCACGCACGCGATTACGACGGCACCTCGACCCTGTTCCTGCGCAGCGCGCTGATCAAGGGTTCCAACACGACCGACGTGCCGCGCGACAAGGTCGCCTACGACGAAGCCGACAACAACCCGCAGGCCTACAAGACCTACGGCGGCTCGGTGAAGGCGATCTACGATTTCGGCAACGTCTCGCTGACCTCGATCACTGCCTACGAGACCACCTCCGGCTACAGCCGCGGTGACACCGACGGCGGCGCCGCGGTGAACTATCCGGTCAATGGCGTGCCGAACGGCTACGGCCAGTCGATGGGCCAGATCCGCGATCTGGACCAGTGGACCCAGGAATTCCGTCTGGCCAACGGCGATGACAACCGCCTGAAGTGGCAGGTCGGCGCGTTCTACTTCGACGGCCGCGACACCACCGATTTCTACCAGCGCGCCTGGTTCCTGCAGGGCAATGCCCGCAACCCGAACAACTGGGTGCGCCTGCGTAACGTCAATACCTCCTGGGCCGGGTTCGGCCAGGTCAGCTATGACGTGACCGACAAGTTCACCCTGACCGCCGGCCTGCGCCAGACCAGGGACGAGAAGAAGACCCGTCTGCTCAAGACCGCCGATACCGCCGCCGGTGCCGTGACCTACAAGGGCCGCACCTACGTGGAAATGTCCGACACCACGCCGAGCTGGGACCTCAGCGCGATGTACGCGTTCAACCCGCAGCTGAGCGTGTATGCGCGCGTGGCCCGCGGCTTCCGCGGCCCGACCATCCAGGGCCGTTCGGCCGTGTTCAATGCCGATTTCACCACGGCGAACTCGGAAACCATCCTGTCCTGGGAAGCGGGCATCAAGAGCAGCCTGTGGGACAACCGCCTGCGCGTGAACGCCGCCGCGTTCACCTACGTGGTCAACGACATCCAGCTCAACGGCAACGATTCGGATGGCAACGGCGTGCTGTTCAACGCCGACAAGGCCAAGGCTTACGGTCTGGAAGCGGACATGGAGCTGCGCCCGATCCCGAACCTGGCCCTGAGCGCCGGTATCAGCCTGCTGCACAGCAAGATCCAGGACGACCGCGTGTACGCGCAGGTCTGCGCCCTGAACGGCGCCGTGGTCTGCACGGTGAACGATCCGACCATCAAGGTCGGTGCCAACACCTTCGCGCAGATCAACGGCAACCCGCTGCCGAACGCGCCGAAGTACAACATCAACCTGGCCGCGCGTTACGACATGCCGGTCAATGACAGCGATGTGTTCTTCGTCTCCACCGACTGGAACAAGCAGGGTTACACCAGCTTCGTGCTGTATGACTCGGCCGAGTTCAACGCCAAGGGCAGCTTCGAAGGTGGCCTGAAGCTGGGTTACTCCGCCAACTACGGTGCCTGGGAAGTGGCGCTGTTCGCGCGCAACATCACCAATGAGAAGAACCTCAAGGGTGTGATCGAGAACTACATGGCCGCGGTCTACAACGAACCGCGCACCGTGGGCGTTTCGCTCAACATGAACTGGTAAGACACGCGATCGCCGGTGCCGCAGGGCACCGGTGAGCATGATGCGTGTCTCGGCAACGCCCCGCATCTGCGGGGCGTTGTCGTTTCTGTTACTTGGCGGGCGCCCCGGCTGCAGCCGGCGCCAGCTCGGCGAACAGTCCGCCCAGCACGCCCATGGTGGCCTGGTCGGCGCCCATGTCTTCGGCAGCGTTGGCGATGGCGATCACGCCGTTGTTCTGGCCGGGGAACAGCACTACCCAGGCCAGCCAGTTACCGTCCGAACCGCCGTGCACCAGCACCGGGCCCTGACGGCCGGCAATCGAGGGCTGCACGCCCCAGTCCAGCCCGGATCCGCTGCCCGGCTGCGCGGTCTGCATCAGCGCGTATGAGGCCGGCGTCAGCAGCGTGCCCTTGCCTTGGCTGCCCGCGAGCTGATCGATGGCGAACAGCGCCAGGTCCTGCAGGCGCATGTGCAGATTACCGGCGGCGGTGTAGATCGGTGGCACCCCGTCATCGGCCTTCTGCGGTGCGGTGGTCACCGGCTTGCCGGCGCGATGGCCCCGCGGTTGCCCCGCCGGGGTCGGGCCGAACCCGGCACCGGTCATGCCCAGCGGCTGGAACACTTCGCGCTGCATCAGCGTTTCCACGTCCTTGCCGGTGGCACGTTCGGCGATCACCGCCGCGATCAGGAAGCCACTGTTGCTATAGGCGAATTCGGTGCCGGGCGGATGCACCGGCGCTTCGGCCAGGGCTGCCTTGACGTACGCCTCGCGCTGCACGGGCAGGGCCCGCGTATCAACGAAGAACGCATCCAGTGCGGCGGCGTCGGTGAGGTTTTCCGGCAGGCCGGCGCGGTGCGAGAGCAACTGCACCAGGGTGACGCTGCGGTAGGCCGGCTGCATCTGTGCGGTAAGGTCGGGCAACAAGGTCGACAGCGGTGCATCCCAGCGCAGCACACCCTGTTCAACGAGCCGCGCGATCATCGCCACCGTGATCGGCTTGCCGGTGGAGCCGATCATCCATTGATCGTCCGTGGTGACCGGTGTCGTCGCATCATTGCGACGGACGCCGTGCACGGCATGTTCGGCGATCTTGCCATCGCGGATGACCAGCACGCCCATCGCAGGCGTGGCGGTGCCCTGCAGGGCCTGTGCGAGCCGTTCGTTCAGATCATCGGCAGCGCTGGCCGTAGTGGCCGCCAGCAGCAGGGTCGCGCCGAGCCAGCGCTGCAGGCGGCGCGGGGTGCGGCGAGGGGAGGGGGCGTTCCTTCGAGTCGCGATCAGATGCATGGGAGTCCTTTGCGCAGCCGCGTGGGCAGAACCTGCGCCGACGGCGCGGTCCTGCGGGATGCCGTGTCCGGACCGGGCCTGTTGCAGGCGCGGAGCGTTGCGTGCGATTCACTCTTGCATGCGGTTTGAACGTGCGTATGTGTCTGCGGTCATGCCGATGACGACATGTCAGGGACGGTGTGCGCTTCGTTCAGGATTCGACGGCAGTGGGCCGTCGTCAGTGCACTCGCAAGGTGATGCGAGCGGCGCATCGGTGCGGTCAGATCCGCACCGATGCGTGAGGCTCATGCAGTCGGCGGCAACAGCGCCGAGAGGATCGGTTCGAGCTGCGCCTGGCGCCAGCCGGCCAACGCCGTCGGCCACTGGCGGCTTTCCAGGTAGCTTTCCAGATGCTTGCGCGAGGCGAGCACGCCATCGGGCAGACCGAGTTCGGCGCTGCGCGCGCTGACGGCATCCTGCAGCCGCTTGAGGGCTTGTTTGTTGGCATCGTTGGCCGGCAGCGCCAGCGGTGCCTCGGCTTCGTCGGCGAGCGGGGTGATCAGCGCCTGCCACACCTGGGCGGCCAGTTTGCGGGGGGCCTTCGGGAAGCCCTCCATCAGCTTGGACAGCGCCTCCACATCGGCCGGCGGGGTACGTGCGAGCACCGCAGCCAGTTCGTTGTCGAGCACCCAGCTGCGCGGCTTGTCGCTGGCGCGGGCCTGGACGTCGCGCCAGCGCAGCAACCGCAGCAGACGCAGTTGCGCGGGGGTATCCATGAACTGTGCCGAGCGCATCGCCACGTGCGGCCAACGCTCTTCATCGTGTTCGACACTGGCGAGCAGGCGCTCGGCATCGTCCTGCAGCCACTGGCGGCGGCCCAGTTCCTGCAGGCGCGCGTCGAGGGTGTCGTGGATCTGGAACAGGTATTCCACGTCGTCGGCGGCGTATTCCAGCTGCGCCTCCGAGAGTGGGCGGCGCATCCAGTCCGAGCGGGTTTCGCCCTTGGCCAAGGTGACGCCGGTGACTGCCGTGACCAGTTTCTGGTAACCCATGCCGCCGCCGATGCCGGCCAGCGATGCACCGATCTGGGTATCGAACAGCGGGCGCGGCAGCACGCCGCAGGCGACCTTGAAGGTAACCAGGTCTTCGCTGGCGCTGTGCATGATCTTGAGGATGGAGGTGTCGGCCAGCCACGGGGCCAGGGCCTCGTTCATGCCGGGGATCAGCGGGTCGATCAGCAGGATTTCATCGCCGACGGCCATCTGCACCAGCGCCAGCTGCGGCCAGTAGGTGCGTTCGCGGATGAACTCGGTGTCCAGGCCGATGCGGGTGGGGCGCTGGCGGTAGCGCTCGTCCAGTTCCGCCGGGGTTTTGATCCAGTAAGCCACGTGGGATTCCATGTACTGCAAAGGGGTGCTCAGGTCGGGGAGGATAGCCTAACGCCACGCCACGCCACGGCCGGCATCCCGCCGTGCGGTGATGAACGCCCGGGCCGGGGACGGTCGCCCCCCGCGACGGTGGCGATTATGATGATCCCCTGCCTGCGCCTGCGGCATGCCCCCTGGATCGCCATCGCGCCCCGGGCGGCGGCTTGCGACGTGGCGTGGGCACCAGCAAGACGATGACACGCCCCAAGGACCCCCATTTGCGACCGTCAGGCCCATTGCCGCTGCTGTTCACTGCTCTGTTGGGCATGCTGGCCGCATGTTCTCCCGCGCCCGCGCCCGCGCCGGCACCGTCGGCAGCGCCGGCCGCCAAGCCGGCTGCCGCACCGGCCAAAGCGAGCGCGCCGGTGGCGCAGGTCACCATCGGAGGCGAGGACGCTGCCGAGACGGTGGAGCGCTGGCAGCCACCTGCCGTCACCCTCGTTGACGACGACGTTGTCCAGGCTCGCCGCGATGCCGCACGCGCCTTCGAGGAAGACCGGCTGTACCGCACCGCCGAGGACGCGATCCCGATCTGGCTTGCACTGCTGCAGCACGATCCCAAAGACCGCCTGGCCGAGGCCGGGCTGAAACGCGCGCGGCAACGCCTGCTGCAGGAGGCGTCCGCCTTGTTGGAGCGGCCGCTCAAGCAGCGCGAGGCCTTGGCCCAGGCCAGCGAGATGGCCCTGGTATTGCTGACCCTGGCGCCGGACGATCCCAAGGTGCGCGAGCTGCAGTCGCGGGTGGAAATTGCCCAGCGCGTGGTGGCCTACAACCGCGCCGGCGAAGACGATCTGCGCGCGGACCGCATCGGCGAAGACGGCGATGGCGCCATTCCCAATTTTCGTGAAGCACTCGCACTGGACGCGGACAACCCCCGCGCCCGGCAAGGGCTGGCAGCGGCCGAGAGCGCGCTGATCCGGCGTGCCGAGACGGCGGCGCTGGCGGCCGACTTCGCGACGGCCGGTACCTGGCTGGCCGAAGCGGCCAAGGTCCGGGACTCCTCCATCACCATTGCCGATGCCTTCGAACGTATCGAAAAGATCCGCTCCGACACCCTGGCGCGGCTGCGTAACGAGGGCCTGCGCGATCTGGCCACGCCGCAGGGACTCAAGCCGGCCCGGCAGAAGCTGGAAGATGCCCTGCGCATCGCGCTGCCCGGTGATCCTGTCGTGGGGCAGCTGCGCGAGCGCATCGAACTGGTCACCCATTACGGCAGCTTCCGGCCGCGGCAGGTGTTCAGCGATGCGCTGCGCGATGGCGGCCGCGGGCCGCAGATGATCGTGGTGCCGCACGGCGGCTTCCAGATGGGCGCGGCCGAGAACGAGCTCGGCGCGACCGATGCCGAGAAACCCGCGCACTACGTGCGCTTCGAGCGTGGTTTCGCGATGTCGATCACGGAAGTGACGGTCGCCGATTTCCGCCGCTATGTGCAGGCTACCAAGGCCCGCCCCCGGGCCACGCGGCGCGGTCATTCGATCGTGTATGACGAGCGCAGCGGCAACTTCGTCCGGCGCAGCGGGGTGGACTGGCAGTCCGATTACAACGGGGCCGAGGCGATCGCCAACCTGCCGGTGATGCACGTCAGCGTACGCGATGCCGAGAATTACGCGACCTGGCTGTCCGAGCAGACCGGGCGCTCCTACCGGCTGCCCAGCGAGGCCGAATTCGAATACGCCCTGCGCGCCGGCAGCAGCGGCCGGTACCCGTGGGGCGATGCAGGCACGCCGCCCGCGCGTGCGGGCAATTTCACCGGGGCCGAGGATGTCTCGCCCTCCGGGCGGCACTGGTACAACGCCTTCGTCGGCTACGGCGATGGGTATTGGGGGCCGGCGCCGGTGGCCAGCTTCGATCCCAACCCGTGGGGCCTGCACGACATCGCCGGCAACCTCAGCGAATGGGTGGCCGACTGCTGGCATGCCAGCTACCGGCGTGCGCCGTCCGATGGCGTGGCCTGGTTCAACCCGGGCTGCCGGCAGCGCGTGATCCGCGGTGGCAACTGGGCCAATGCGCCGGCACAGACCCGCGCGGCGTGGCGGCAATCGCAGGATTCGGACACCACCAGCGCACGGATCGGCTTCCGCCTGGTCCGAGGCATCTGAGGGATCTCCCCGTCGTGGGGTGACGGGATTTCACCCGGCCCCCCGGCGCGCGTTCTAGGATTGGCACAGTGTCGGGCAGGGTGCCGCGGCCATCTCAGGAACCACGCGCATGCGCAACGATCCATTCGGCGGTCAGCAGCAGGGCCGCGCCCGGCGGCCGGGCCTGTTCGGCAACATCCGCTGGTGGGTACTGCTGGCCTTCGCCGGCTATGCCGCGTTCTATTGGTTCTCCAACCGTGCGGTGGATCCGTACACCGGCGAGAGCGTGCTCATCGACAGCTCGCTCGATGCGACCCAGGAAAAGGCGCTGGGCCTGCAGGCCTACCAGGAGATCCTGGCGCAGGAGCGGCCGCTGGATCCCAGTGCACCGCAGTCGCGCGAAATCCAGGCGATCGCCCAGCGCCTGATCGCCAAGGTGGACGTGGTGGAGACCGCCCTCGCCGAAGAACATGGCCTGAAGCCAGCCCATTTCGCGCGGGATTTCGAATGGGAAGTCAACGTGATCCCCTCCGATCAGGCCAACGCCTTCTGCCTGCCGGGCGGCAAGATGGCGGTCTACACCGGGTTGATTCCGGTCGCGCGTACGGTGGATGCGATGGCGGTGGTGATGGGGCATGAAATCGCACATGCCTTGCTGCGCCATGGCGCCCAGCGCATGGCCCAGCAGAAGATGACCCAGATCGGGCAGATGGCCGGTGCCGCCAGCGGCATGGACCCGCAACAGCAGCAGATGATGATGTCGGCGATGGGCTACGGCTACCTGCTGCCGTACGCGCGCAGTCATGAAACCCAGGCCGATGAAGTGGGCCTGATGCTGGCCGCGGCAGCGTGTTTCGATCCGCAGGAAGCGATTCCGCTGTGGGAGCGGATGGGACAGGCCAGTGGTGGGCAGTCGACGTCGGAATTCGCGTCCACGCATCCCAACCCGGGCACGCGCATCCAGAACCTGCAGGCGTTGATGCCCAAGGCGATGGAATACCGGCAGAAATTCTGCGAAAGCGCGGGACGTTGAAGGCGAACCGCGCAGCGACGTGGGCGCGCCGGATCAGCGCGCCGGTTCGTTGACCGTTACGTCGATCACGCCGTCCTGCACGCGCGCCTTGAGCGTGTCGCCCGGGCGCACCTGCAACGGCGAACGCACTAGACTGCCATCGTCCTCGCGGGTCAGGATCGCGTAGCCACGCGCGACGGTGGCCAGCGGGCTGACTGCCTCCATCGAACGGGCGAGCGCACGCAGGCGCAGGGTGTCGCGCTGCAGCTGGCGACCGATCGCACTGTCCGCACGCGGCTGCAGGCGTTGCAGGCGCTCACGCAGGGCATCCAGCCGGCGCTGCGGATGACCGCTGCGCAGCACGGCCGCTGCGTGGCGCAGCTGGGCCAGACGGCCTTGATGCTGCGTGGACCACGCTGCGTGCAGACGGCGCGCGACGTCCTGCTGACGGCGCTGCAACAGCTGCAGGCGTGATTGCGGGCTCTGTGCGTTGAGGCGGAGCAGGGCACGGTCCGCGCGCTGCATCGCCTGCCCCAGGCTGTGCCGTTGCAGCTGCGCCAGACGTGCATCGAGGCGACGCACACGCAGCAGCAGGTCACGCTGATCAGGCACCAGCAGTTCGGCCGCGACCGATGGCGTCGGCGCGCGCAGGTCGGCGGCGAAGTCGGCCAGGCTGAAGTCGGTTTCGTGGCCCACGGCAGACACCACCGGGGTCTGGCTGGCCGCGATCGCGCGGGTCAGCTGCTCGTCGTTGAAGGCCCAGAGATCTTCCATCGAGCCGCCACCGCGGGTCAGCAGGATCACGTCATAGCGGCCGCTGGCATCGGCGCCACGCAGCAGCGAAGTGATCTGCGCGGCTGCGCTGTCGCCCTGCACCAAGCTGGGCAGCAGATCGACCTCGAGCATCGGGAAACGCCGTTCAAGGACGCTCAGCACGTCGCGCACCGCCGCGCCGGTCGGCGAGGTGATCACCGCCAGGCGACGCACATGCGCCGGCAGCGGGCGTTTACGCTCCGGCGCGAACAGGCCCTCGGCCTCCAGGCGTGCCTTGAGCTGCTCGAAGGCGCGGCGCAGGGCCCCTTCGCCGGCTTCCTCCATGTGGTCGAGCACCATCTGGTACTCGCCGCGGGCTTCGTACAGGGTCAGCCGGCCACGCGCGAGCACGCGCATGCCTTCGCGCGGCACGAACTTCAGCCACTGGCTCTTGGGCTTGAACAACGCCGCGCGGACTTGCGAGCGCGCATCCTTCAGCGTGAAATATAGATGGCCCGAGGCAGGGCGCGTCACGCTGCCCAGTTCGGCCTCCACCCAGATCAGGGGAAACGCGCCTTCCAGCAGGTCGCGGGCCAGGATGTTGAGCTGGCTGGGCGTGAGAATCTGCGCGCTGCGGTCCATGGAGGAATCAGGCCAAACGGTACGAACGGGGGGCCATGGTCGCACGTCGGCGGCGATGCTTCATCCCGCGGCAGCGCGGTCGGCGTGCTGCTGCAGGGCCCAGGCCACATGTTCGCGCACGATCGCCGAAGGATGCTCGCGTCGTGCCTGCAGCGCGGCCAGTGTTTCGGCGTGGGTGGGGGCATTGCCCAGCGCCACGGCAATGTTGCGCAGCCAGCGTTCATGTCCGCTGCGGCGGATCGGGCTGCCCTCGGTGCGGCGCAGGAACTCGTCTTCTTCCCAAGCGAACAGCTGGGCGAGCGAGGCGGTGTCCAGATCGTTGCGCGCGCGGAAATCCGGCTCGTCGGTGCGCTTGGCGAACTTGTTCCAGGGGCAGACCAGCTGGCAATCGTCGCAGCCGTAGATGCGGTTGCCCATCGCCGTGCGCATGTCCTCGGGAATCGCACCGTCGTGTTCGATGGTGAGGTAGGAGATGCAGCGGCGTGCATCCAGGCGGTGCGGGGCGATGATCGCCTGGGTCGGGCAGACATCGATGCAGCGCGTGCAGGTGCCGCAGTGTGCGCTGGCCGGTGTATCCACCGGCAGCGGCAGGTCGACGTAGATTTCGCCGATGAAGAACCACGAGCCGCCCTGTTTGTCGATCAGGCAGGTGTGCTTGCCGATCCAGCCCAGCCCGGCATTGCGGGCGAGCGCACGCTCCAGCACCGGGGCCGAATCGACGAACACGCGATAGCCGAACGGCCCGATCTCCGCGGCGATGCTGTCGGCGAACTTCTGCAACCGGTTGCGCATCAGCTTGTGGTAATCGCGGCCCAGCGCATAGCGCGCCACGTAGGCGCGGTCGCCATCGTGCAGGGTGGCCCAGGCTTCGGCGTCGTCCTTGTGGCCGTAATCCATGCCGACCGAGATCACCCGCACCGTGCCCGGCAGCAGTTCATCCGGCCGCGCACGCAGCGTGCCGTGGCGCGCCATCCACTCCATCGTGCCGTACAGGCCCTTGCCCAGCCAATCGGCCAGGTGCGCCTCGTCTTCGCGCAGATCGATGCCGGACACGCCACAGCGCTGGAAGCCGTGCACGCCCGCGATCGCACGGATGCGTTCGGCGGCACGGGCCAGATGGACGGGGGCGGGCAGGGGAACGGCGGACATGGCCTGGGCGGAAACGTAGCCTGGGGAGGGCGCGGCAAGGCTGCGCCTGGGGCGACAAGTATAGAATCCCGGCATGCCCCAGCTTGCTGAACTGTTCGATATCGCCGCTGCGCGCCGCCTGGATGCGCAGGCCAGTGCCTTGCTGGGCGATGGCGGTGCCTCGCTGATGGAACAGGCCGGCCAGGCCGCTTGGCACTGCCTGCTGGAGCGCTGGCCGCAGGCGCAGCGCATCGGTGTGGTGGTGGGGACCGGCAACAACGGCGGCGATGGCTACGTGCTGGCCCGCCTGGCCCGTGAAGCCGGCCGCCCGGTGACGGTGCTGCGGCTGGACACCGATGCGTCGGCTACACCGTTGTCGCAGCGGGCCGAGCAGGCGTTCATCGCCACCGGCGGTGCGGTGGCGCGCTTCGAGGGCGTCCTCCCGCCGATGGACCTGCTGGTGGACGCGCTGTTCGGCATCGGCCTGAACCGCGCGCCGGCCGGTGCCGCGGTGGATCTGATCACGGCCATCAACGGCGCTGGCGTGCCGGTGCTGTCGCTGGACGTGCCCAGCGGGGTGGATGCGCGCACCGGTCACGTGCCGGGCGTTGCCATCCGTGCCACGGTCACCCTGCAGTTCATCGTGCGCCACCAGGGGCTGTATACCGGCGCAGCGCTGGAGCATGTCGGCGGTCGCCGCCTGGCCGCGCTGGCGCTGCCTGCAGACGCTGGGCAAGGCGTGCAGCACAGCGCCGAGTGCTGGCAGCAACCGCGCCTGCGCGCGCAGCTGCCGGCGCGGCGCGCCAACACCCACAAGGGCGAATCCGGCCACGTGCTGTGCGTGGGCGGCAACCTCGGCAGCGGCGGCGCGGTGATGCTGGCCAGTGAATCGGCGTTGCGCGCCGGCGCAGGGCTGGTCAGTGTGGCGACCCAGGCACCGCATGTCGCACCGCTGCTGGCGCGCCTGCCCGAAGCGATGGTGCATGCCGTGCAGGACGCGCAGGAGCTGCAGGCCCTGCTGCCCCGCGCGGGTGTGATTGCGATCGGGCCTGGCCTGGGCCAGGACGACTGGGCGCACGAACTCTGGCGCCAGGTGCTGGCCAGCGGCAAGCCGCTGGTGATCGATGCCGACGCCCTGAACCTCCTGGCCAAGGCGCCGCAGCCACTCCATGACGCGATCCTGACCCCGCACCCGGGGGAGGCCGCGCGCCTGCTGGGGCTGAGCACCGCGCAGGTGCAGGCCGACCGCTTCACGGCTGCCAAAGCGCTTGCCGAGCGTTTCCACGCGGTGGTGGTGCTCAAGGGCGCCGGCACCGTGGTCGCCGCGCCCGATGCGCTGCCGCGGGTGATGGCCGCCGGCAATCCCGGCATGGCCGTAGGTGGCATGGGCGACCTGCTCACCGGCATCATTGCCGCCCTGCGTGCGCAGGGGCTGGGCGCCTTCGATGCCGCCAGCACCGGCGCATTGCTGCACAGCCTGGCCGGCGATGCCGCCGCCAGTGACGGCCAGCGGGGCCTGCTTCCCACCGATCTGCTGGCGCCGCTGCGCCGGTTGGTCAATCCGGACGTTTGAACATGATCGAGTTTTTCCTCGCGCAGACCGAAGACACCGACCTGCTCGGGCAACGGCTGGCCGCGACCCGGCCGCCGCAGGCGGTGATGCAGCTGCAGGGCGACCTGGGGGCCGGTAAATCCACCCTGGCCCGCGCACTGCTGCGCGCGCTGGGCGTGCAGGGGGCGATCCGCAGCCCGACCTACACCCTGGTGGAGCGCTACCCGCTGGCCGACGGCCACGAGGCCTGGCACCTGGATCTGTACCGGATCGGCAACGCGCAGGAGCTGGATTTCCTCGGGCTGGACGAAGGCAGCGCCTCGCTGTGGCTGGTCGAATGGCCCGAGCGCGGTGCCGGTGCATTGCCGCCGACGGACCTCGAAGTGGCCCTGGATATCCAGGGCCAGGGGCGTCGCGCCCGGCTCACCGCCACCAGTCCGGCCGGTCGTGAATGGCTCGCACGGCTGCCCCAAGGGGGTGACTTGCAGGCCCTTTCTGTCGGCTGACACTAGGAAACACCGGCAGGTTACGGATTATTAAGGGAAAAGGAGTTGCATTTCATTCAGCGCGGTGATTGAATCCAGACCCATGCCAATGGGGAAATCACTCGCCGCCCTCTGCACTGCCGTCGGACTCTGTCTGGCGAGCGCGCTGTCGTGGGCGGGCGAAGTCCGCCAGGTGGCCGTGGAGACCGGTGCGACCGGTACCCGTGCGGAGATTTCGCTGGCCGGCAGCGGGGGCTACAAGACCCTGTCCCTGGCCGGTCCGAACCGGCTGGTGGTGGATTTCCCGGATTCCAGCGCGATCCGCAACCTCACACTGCCTGCGCCCAAGGGCGTGGTCACCGCTGTCCGCACCGGGCAGCCGGTGCCAGGCACGTTCCGCGTGGTGTTCGATCTGGCCGAATCGGTCGCGCCGTTCCGCCCGCAGATGATCAAGCAGGGCAATGAGTCGCGTTTGGTGATCGAGTGGCCGGGCGATGCGCCGGCCGCGGCCACCGTTGCCAGTGCGCCCGCGCCCACCCCGGCCGCAGCACCTTCGCCCACGCCAGCGGCTTCGACGCCGGCCACCGCGCCGGCACCGACCCCTGCACCGACCCCTGCACCGACCGCCGCCCAGACGGCACAGGCACGCAGCGATGCCGCGCGCGCCACCGCGTTGCTGACCGCGTCGGTACGCCAGCAGGCCAGCGCCACGGTCGCCACCTCGGCGCCGGGCCCGGCTGCCGCGACGGCCACCACGGTCAACGTCGCTGCCGCAGGGACCGCCAACGCGGCCAGCAACAGTGCGTCGCCGGCCGCGATCCTGGCCGGCCAGTCGACCCCGGCGGTCGTGGCCAGTGCGCCGGTTCCGGCGCCCGCGCCGACCCCGGCGCTGCAGGACAACCCGCGTCCGGCCATGCCCAGCGACGCTTCGCGCGTGAAGATGCGCGCCGGCATGCGTCCACTGGTGATCGCGATCGATCCCGGCCATGGCGGCCAGGATCCCGGCGCCGTCGGCCCGACCGGCAAGCGCGAAAAAGACATCACCCTGGCGGTGGCACGTGAACTGGCCCGCCAGGTCAACGCGACGCCCGGGCTGAAGGCCTACCTGACCCGCGACAGCGACGTGTTCATTCCGCTGCCGATGCGCGCGCAGAAAGCGCGTGCGGCCAAGGCCGACATGTTCATCTCGATCCACGCCGATGCCGCCGAGAACCGGGCCGCGACCGGCTCGTCGGTGTACGTGCTCTCCACCAAGGGCGCCTCCTCGCAGCGTGCGCGCTGGCTGGCCGACAAGGAAAACGCCGCCGATCTGGTGGGTGGCGTGCGCCTGCAGCAGACCGAAGGCACCCTGGCCAACGTGCTGCTGGATCTGGCCCAGAGCGGTTACATGAAGGCCTCCGAAGACGCGGCCGGGCATGTGCTGGGCGGCCTGAAGCGGATCGGCAAGAATCACAAGCCCAACATTGAACGTGCGAACTTCGCGGTGCTGCGCACCTCGGACATGCCGGCGATGCTGGTCGAAACCGCCTTCATCTCCAACCCGGATGAAGAGCGCCGCCTGATCGATCCGGCCTACCAGCGCCAGATCGCCGGTGCGGTGCTGGATGGTGTGCACACCTTCTTCAGCCGCCAGCCGCCGCCGGGCACCCTGTACGCCGCGCGCGCGCAGGCTGACATCGATGCCGCCGGCACCGTGGCGGGCGGCAGCAAGTAACCCCGCCGGGCTGCACCGCCCGGCGCACGCTATCATCACGGGATGACGTCCGTTTCCCGAATTCCCACCGCTGCCATGCCTGCCACCTCCACTGCCTGGAGGTGCGCATGAGCATCCGCCAACTCCCTGAGATCCTGATCAACCAGATCGCCGCCGGCGAAGTGGTCGAACGCCCTGCGTCCGTGGTCAAGGAACTGGTCGAAAACGCGTTGGATGCCGGTGCGACCCGCGTGGATATCGACCTGGAAGAGGGCGGTGTGCGGCTGATCCGCATCCGCGACGACGGCGGTGGCATCGCTCCGGAAGAGCTGCCGTTGGCCGTGTCGCGGCATGCAACCAGCAAGATCGCCAGCCTGGATGATCTGGAATCGGTGGCGACGCTCGGCTTCCGCGGCGAAGCGCTGCCGTCGATCGCCTCGGTCAGCCGCTTCACCCTGAGCTCGCGCCGCGCCATCGACGAGCATGGTTCGGCCCTGCAGATCGAGGGCGGCCGGCTGGGCGAAGTCACCCCGCGCGCGCAGGCGCCCGGCACCACGGTAGAAGTGCGCGAGCTCTTCTACAACGTGCCGGCGCGCCGCAAGTTCCTGCGCGCCGAGCGCACCGAGCTGGGCCATATCGAAGAGTGGTTGCGCTCGCTCGCGCTGGCGCGTCCGGATGTGGAGCTGCGCGTGTCGCACAACGGCAAACCCTCGCGCCGCTACAAGCCCGGCGATCTGTACTCGGATGCGCGCCTGGGCGAAACACTGGGCGAAGACTTCGCCAACCAGGCGTTGCGGGTGGACCACAGCGGGGCCGGCCTGCGCCTGCACGGCTGGATCGCGCAGCCGCATTATTCGCGGGCCAGCACCGATCAGCAGTACCTGTACGTCAACGGCCGCTCGGTGCGCGACCGCAGCGTTGCCCATGCGGTGAAGATGGCCTACGGCGATGTGCTGTTCCACGGTCGTCAGCCCGCGTACGTGCTGTTCCTGGAACTCGACCCGACCCGCGTCGATGTCAACGTGCATCCGGCCAAGCATGAAGTGCGCTTCCGCGACTCGCGCCTGATCCACGATTTCGTCTACCGCACGCTCAAGGAAGCGCTGGCCGAAACCCGTGCCGGCATGACCGCGGCCGGCCCCCAGGTGCATGCCACCGAGAGTGCCGCCACGGCGGCCCCCGCTTACGGGCTGCCGTCGTCGGGCAGTACCGGCTATGCACTCGCCGGCAACGGCGCTGGCGGTGGCATGGGCGGCGACTGGCGCCCGCAGCAATCACCGTTGGGGTTGCGTGTGGCCGATGCGCCGTCCGCCTATGCAGCGCTGTATGGCGCGCCGGGCGGTACCGCAGCGACCAGCAGCCTGCCGCCGATGCCGAGCGAAAACGGCCTGCCGGTGACCGCAGCCGACAGTGGCGTACCGCCGCTGGGCTATGCGATCGCACAGCTGCATGGCATCTACATCCTCGCCGAGAACGCCGAAGGCCTGATCGTGGTGGACATGCACGCCGCGCACGAGCGCATCGGTTACGAGCGCCTGAAAACCGCGCACGATGGCATGGGCCTGCATGCGCAGCCGCTGCTGGTGCCGATCACCCTGGCGGTGGGCGAACGCGATGCCGACACCGCCGAGCGCGAGGCCGAGACCTTGACCTCGCTGGGCTTTGAAATCACCCGCGCTGGGCCGGGCTCACTGCATGTGCGCAGCATTCCGGCATTGCTGGCCAATGCCGAACCCGAAGCGCTGCTGCGCGACGTGCTGACCGACCTGCGTGAGCATGGCCAGAGCCGACGCATCGCCAGTGCCCGCGACGAACTGCTGTCCACCATGGCCTGCCATGGTGCCGTGCGCGCCAACCGGCGCCTGACCGTGCCGGAAATGAACGGCCTGCTGCGCGACATGGAAATCACCGAACGCTCGGGTCAGTGCAATCACGGCCGACCGACCTGGGCCCGTTTTTCGCTGGCGGAAATCGACCGCTGGTTCCTGCGCGGACGTTGAGAGGAAGGTCATGAAGCACTGGGGAGTGTGGACCGCCGCGTTGCTGCTGGCAGTCAGCGTGTCAGGATGCGGCGAAAAGAACGAGGCGGCACCGGCGAAGGTGGCGATCGATCCGGCCTTCGCCGCCGAACAACAGCAGTGGCGCCAACAGCGCTACGAGGAACTGCACGCCGCCGATGGCTGGACCAGTCTGGTTGGCCTGCACTGGCTGGAATACAAGGCGCACTACATCGGGCGTGGGCCGGGCAGCGGCATCCGTTTGGCGGTTGGCCCGGACAAGCTCGGCATGGTCGCCCGCGAGGGCAGCTCCGTCTGGTTCACGCCGGAGCGTGGCGTGCCGGTGCGCGTGGAGGGCAAGCCGGTCACCGGCCGCATCCGCTTCTTCAGCGATCGCGATCCAACCCCGACAGTGATCGCCTTCGATGACGACAAGGGCCGGCTCAGCCTGATCCATCGCGGTGAGCGTTTGGCGCTGCGGGTCAAGCACGCCGATGCCCCCTCGCGGACGAACTTCACGGGCCTGACCTACTGGCCGGGTGGTCCCTCCTGGCGCATCACCGCGCGCTTCGTGCCACATCCGGCCGGCAAGACGCTGCCGATCGTGGACATCACCGGGCTGACCACGAACATGCCCAATGCCGGCACGCTGGAATTCGAGCGCGACGGCCGCACCTGGCGGCTGGAGGCGATCGGCGAGCCTGGTCGCGAGCTGTTCGTGATTTTCGGCGATCGCACCAGCGGCCACGGCAGCTATCCGGCCGGCCGCTATCTGGATCTGCCCGCCCCCGATGACCAGGGCCGGGTGGTGATCGATTTCAATCACGCCTACAACCCACCGTGTGCGTTCACGCCGTTCGCGACCTGTCCGCTGACACCCCCTGAAAACCGCCTGGACCTGCGTGTGGACGCAGGGGAGCAGGCGTACCACGCCCCTGAAGGAGAGGCTTGATGATCTCGATGTTGTCGCGTGTCGTGTCCCCGTTGCTGATCGCTGCGAGCCTGTTGTTCGGTACGGGCAGCGCCGACGCACGCCCGGTGGCGCCGAGCGTGCCGACAGCGGCGAAAGCCACCCCGCCAGTCCCGCTGCTGTGGAAGGTGACCGGCCCGGGCGACAGCCGCCTGTATCTGCTGGGTTCGTTCCATCTGCTGCAGCCGAGCGATTACCCGCTCGCTGCCGATGTCGACCAGGCGTTCACGGCCTCGCAGCGGGTGGTGTTCGAGCTGTCGCCGCAGGACATGGAATCGCCGCAGCTGGCGCAGAAAATGGTGCAGGCCGCGATGCGCACCGATGGTTCGGAGCTCAAACGCGACCTGGACGCCGCGACCTGGACCAGGCTGCAGGCCTATGCGCAGGAGAACAAGCTGCCGCTGGCCCAACTGCAGGGCATGAAGCCGTGGTTCGTCGGCCTGACCATCACCCTGAGCCAGTTCACCAAGATGGGACTGGACCCCGCGCTCGGCCTGGATCGCCATTTCATGACCCGCGCCGCGAGTGCCGGCAAGGCGACCGCCGGGCTGGAAGACATCGATACCCAGATCGCGGTGCTGTCGGGGATGACGGCCAAGGAACAGCAGCAGATGGTGGCCGAAGCGCTGGAACAGGCCGGCAAGGGCGACGAGATGGGGCGCAAGCTGCACGATGCCTGGCGCCGTGGCGACGACAAGTTGTTGTGGACCTCGATGGCCACCGAGATGCGCGGCCAGTACCCGCAGCTGTACAAGCGCATCAACACCGACCGCAACGATGCCTGGGTACCCAAGCTGCAGCAGCATCTGCAGGCCGGGCAGGGCGGCACGATGGTGGTGGTCGGCACGCTGCATCTGCTCGGCAACGACGGCGTGGTCGAGAAGCTGCGCGCCAAGGGCTACAAGGTCGAGCGGGTCTGCACCGGCTGTGCCAAGCCCAAGCGCTGATGCGCGCGGCCGGACGGCGATAGGGCTGGACGGCCGGCGACGGTGACGTCGCCCGGCCCCGAAACGAGAAAAGGCGCGGCCCGAGGGCTGCGCCTTTTTCTTTGTTGCGCCACGCCGGGGGCTCAGCGGCGGGTTTTGCCTGTACCCGGTGCCGGCGTTTCCGGCTTCTTGCCGGTACCCGTACCCGTACCCGTGCCGGTACCTGTCCCGGTGCCACCCGGGCGGCCGCCGAAGCCGGTGCCCATGTTGCGCTGGAAGTCCTGCCACATCTCCATGTTGCGCTCGGTCAGCTGGTTCATCATCGCCCAGGGAGTCTGGCCGAGGAGATTGCCCATCTGCTGGCGGAACTGCTGCTGCTGGTCCAGGAAGACCTGCATGCTGCGCTCCAGGTAATTGCCCATGAAGCCCTGCAGCGAGTCCCCATAGAAGCGGATCAGCTGGCTGAGCAGCTGGGTGGACAGCATCGGTTCGCCGTCCTGCTCCTGGTCGGCGATGATCTGCAGCAGCACCGAGCGGGTCAGGTCATCGCCGCTCTTGGCATCACGCACCTCGAAGTCCTCACCGTCCAGGATCAGCTGGCGCACATCCTCTATGGTGATGTAGCTGGAGATTTCCGTGTCGTAGAGCCGGCGGTTTGGGTACTTCTTGATAATGCGGGTCGCAGCCATGAAGCAGTCACTCATCACAGTAGGCGCGCAGCATGGCGCAGTGCAGCAGCCTATGCAACCGCCATAGGTAGCAAGGGGCCGCATTTATGTTGCGCAACATGGAGTGCAGCAATTTCGGCCGTTACCACCCCATATGGTGGCCGCCGTTGATGTCCAGGTTGGAGCCGGTGATCCAGGAGGCTTCCTCGTTGACCAGGAAGGCCACCGCGTAGGCGATCTCCTCCGGCTTGCCGAGGCGGCCGGTGGGGATGTCGGCGATGATCTTGGCGCGCACTTCGTCCGGCACGGCCATCACCATGTCGGTGGCCACGTAGCCCGGCGAAATCGTATTCACGGTGATGCCGAAGCCCGCATTCTCGCGCGCCAGCGAAATGGTGAAGCCGTGCATGCCGGCCTTGGCGGCGGCGTAGTTGGCCTGGCCGTACTGGCCCTTCAGGCCGTTGATCGAGCTGATCTGGATGACCCGGCCCCAGCCGCGGCGGCGCATGCCCTCGATGACCGGTCGGGTGACGTTGAACACCGAGTTGAGGTTGGTGTTGATGACGTCGTGCCACTGGTCCGCACGCATGCGGTGGAAGGTGGTGTCTCGGGTGATGCCGGCGTTGTTGATCAGGATCTCGACCGGGCCCAGCGCCGCTTCAACGGCCTGCACCATGCTTTCGGCGGTGCCCGGGTCGGACACATCGCCCGGGAAGATCGCCACATCGCAGCCGCGCGCCAACATCTTCTCGCGCCAGGCCTTGGCTTTGGCTTCGTCGCGGTAGTTGGTGGCGACCCGATGGCCCTGGTCGGCCAGGCGTTGGCAGATGGCAGTACCGATACCGCCGGTACCACCGGTGACCAGTGCGACGCGAGATGTCATGAGCAGCTACTCCGAAAGGCAGGGCGAACAAGGGGGAACAGGATTCTGCAACATCAGCGGGCAAAAGGGGCGGCCTCGCCAGCGGCGTGCGGCAGCGGAATGTCGCCCGGTGGCAATCGCGCCGGATCAAAGCCATCGGCCGCCTGCCGAAGCCACCCGCCCACCTCATCGGCCCCTGCACCGATCGCCGGATCCTGGCCCAGCTGCGCCCATGCCCGGCGCAGCGCTGGCAGCGGCTGGGCGGGGTCCACCGGCAGCGCCGCCTCGGACTTGGAGAGCTTGCGTCCCTCCGGGCCGAGCAGCAGCGGCAGATGCAGGTAGCGCGGTGTCGGCAGACCCAGGGCCTGCTGCAGCAGGATCTGGCGCGGCGTGGATTCGAGCAGATCGGCCCCGCGCACCACGTCGGTCACGCGCTGCGCGCCATCGTCGACCACCACTGCCAGCTGATAGGCCCAGAAGCCATCGGCCCGGCGCAGCACGAAATCGCCGACATTTGCGTGCACGTCCTGCACGATGCGGCCCTGCAAGCCGTCGTCGAACCCCACCACGCTGTCCGGTGGCACCCGCAGCCGCACCGCCGGTTGCGCACGCGCGGCGCGGGCCACGCAGTGGTGATGGATGCCGCCCTGCGCGGCCAGCTCGCTGCGGCTGCAGTGGCAGGCAAACGCCTTGCCCTCGCGCAGCAGCCGGTCCAGCGCGCCCTGGTACAGCGCATTGCGCTGGCTCTGATGGACGATCGGCCCGTCACTGCACAGCCCGAAGGCGGCCAGTGCGGCCAGTTGGCCGCTCACCGCGCCAGGCACCGTTCGAGGAGGATCGACGTCCTCCACCCGCACCAGCCACTGGCCGCCGGCATGGCGGGCGAGCAGCCAGCTGCCGAGCGCCGCCAGCAGCGAGCCGGGGTGCAGGGGGCCGGTAGGCGAGGGCGCAAAGCGCCCGCAATAGGAGGAATCAGACATGGACTATGAATCGTCGGTCAGTTTGCGACTTGAATTCAAGCTGAAGTCACCGCAGATTTGCACTCATCAACCTCCCATGAGCGTCCTTTTCCCATGTTCAGTCGCATTGCTCTCTTCCTGCTGACCAACTTTGCGGTGCTGATCCTGGCCGGCATCGTGATGTCGGTACTGGGCGTCAATCCCAACCAGATGAGCGGCCTGCTGGTCTTCGCGGCCATCTTCGGTTTCGGCGGCTCGTTCATCTCGCTGCTGCTGTCCAAGTTCATGGCCAAGCGCTCCACCGGCGCCGTCGTGATCACCGAGCCGCGCAACCCGACCGAACGCTGGCTGTTGGCCACCGTGGAACGCCAGGCCCGTGAAGCCGGCATCGGCATGCCCGAAGTGGCGGTGTACGAAGGCCCGGAAATCAACGCCTTCGCCACCGGCGCCAACCGCAACAAGGCCCTGGTCGCCGTCTCCACTGGCCTGCTGCACAACATGAGCGAAGACGAAGCCGAAGCCGTGCTCGGCCATGAAATCGCCCACGTCGCCAATGGCGACATGATTACCATGGCCCTGCTGCAGGGTGTGCTCAACACCTTCGTGATCGTCCTGGCCCGCATCGTCGGCGGCTTCATCGACAGCGCCCTGTCCGGCAACCGCGAAGGCGGCGGTCGCGGCTTTGCGTACTACATCATCGTGTTCGTCCTGGAAATGGTGTTCGGCCTGTTCGCCACCATGATCTCCATGTGGTTCTCCCGTCACCGCGAATTCCGCGCCGACGCCGGTGGCGCCCACCTGGCCGGCCGCCAGAAGATGATCGCCGCCCTCGAGCGCCTCAAGGTCAACCACGGCCAAAGCACGCTGCCGACCCAGATCGCCGCCTTCGGCATCGCCGGCGGCGCTGCCAAGAAGCTGTTCATGAGCCACCCCCCGCTGGACGAGCGCATCGCCGCCCTGCGCGCCGCCAACAACACCGTGGTGTAACCCACACCGCAGTGCGCAGAGCAGAACGCCCGGCTCCCGCCGGGCGTTTTTTGTTGGGCGGGCGCCCGCGACCAAAAAATGTCAGTGCCGTCCAGTAGATGTCAGGAGCGTTGAGCTCTCCCATCCGCCACATCGAGATCTGTCGAGAGGCCGGTGGGTAGCCTGGGCCAAGACCGTCAGGGCGCCATGGATGGCGCCCACGAGCCCCCAGGGATGGGTTTACGGCGCGTCTTGGCCCAGG
>NZ_JASCOO010000044.1:0-33870 GCF_029959485.1 Stenotrophomonas sp. PS02301 | reverse complement strand
GGGGGCCGGGGGGGCCGGTTCGGGGGAACCGGGGCGCCCGGCGTTCCCCCCCCGGGGCTACCGCTACCCGGCACCACCAAAAACGCCCGGGATTCCCGGGCGTTTTTCGTTCCAGCGCAGCGGATCGATTACTTGATCAGGCGCAGGGTGAACGGATAGCGATAGGCTTCACCGTTGTTGGCCTTGACCGCCGCCAGGATGCACAGCACCAGGTTGGCGATCCATACCAGGGTCAGCAGCAGGCCGCCGATCAACACGACCAGCAGGATGGTGGAGATGACGTAGGCGATCAAGACGGTGATCTGGAAGTTCAGCGCTTCCTTGGCCTGGTCGGTCACGAAGCCCTTCTGCGGGTCATCCTTGTTCACCAGCCAGATGATCAGCGCACCGATGAAGCCGGTGAAAATACCCAGCAGGTGGGCTACCAGCGACAGCGTACGCTGGTCGGCCGGTGCAGCGCCGGCCGGCGGCGGCGGCGGGGTGGTGACGTTATCGAAATCGCTCACGTGAAACTCCTTGTTCGAGGTAATGGGTAGTGCACGCGGCAGGCTCCCCGCCTGCCAGGGCAGCCTCCATAGAATACGTCAATCGTTACCAGCAACGGTCATTCGTCCTACAAGGATCGACCCGGTGTGCACGTGCGAGCGCGGGTCGATGTCGGTGCCCACCGCTTCGATGCTGGCGAACATGTCCTTGAGGTTGCCGGCGATGGTGATGCCGTCCACCGGGTAGCTGATCTCGCCGTTCTCCACGCGGAAGCCGCCGGCACCACGCGAGTAGTCGCCGGTGATGCTGTTGACGCCCTGTCCCATCAGTTCGGTGACCAGCAGGCCATTGCCCATCTGCCGGGCAATGGAGACCAGATCACCCGCGTTGGCGGTGACCTTGAGGTTGTGTACGCCACCGGCGTTGGCGGTGGTCGGCAGGCCGAGCTTGCGTGCCGAATAGCTGCCCAGGATGTAGCGCTCCAGCACGCCATCACGGATCAGCGCTGAATTGCGGGTGGCCACGCCATCGCCATCGAAGGCGGCCGAGCGCAGCCCACGGCGCAGCAGCGGCAGCTCTTCGATGCCGAACCAGTCCGGGAACAGGCGCGTGCCGACGCTGTCGAGCAGGAAGCTGGCACGGCGGTACAGCGCGCCACCGGAGACGGCGCCGAGCAGATGGCCGATCAGCGAGCGGGCCACCTCCGGCGAATAGAGCACCGGCATCTGCGCCGTGGTCATCGAGCGCGGCTCCAGCCGGGCCACGGTACGCGCGGCGGCACGGCGGCCGATCGACGCCGCATCGTCCAGGTCTTCGCGGGCCAGCGCGCTGCTGTACCAACCGTCGCGCTGCATGCCATCGCCCTGCCCGGCGATCAGCGCGCAGCCGATCGAATGGTGGCTGCTGCGCTCGCGGCCGATGAAGCCATGCGAGTTGGCGTACACCGACAGGCTCTGCGCGGTCGCCGCCGAGGCACCGTCGGAATTGCTGATGCGGGTGTCGGCCTCACGGCCGGCCGCTTCGCAGGCCAGGGCCAGATCCAGCGCCGCATCGGCGCTGAGTTCCCAGGGGTGCCAGCCGTCCAGATCCGGGAATTCACGGGCCATCAGCGCCGCCTCGGCCAGGCCGGCGGCCTCGTCGTCCTCGGTGTGGCGGGCGATCGCGCAGGCCTGGGCCACGGTCGACTCCAGGCTGCTCTCACGCAGGTCGGCGGTGCTGGCGCTGCCCTTGCGCTGGCCGACGTAGACGGTCACGGCGATGCCGCGGTCACGGGTGGACTCGACCGTTTCGACCTCGCCCAGGCGCACGTTCACATCCAGGCCGCGCTCATCGCTGCAGCTGACCTCGGCCTGGGTGGCGCCCAGGGCCTTGGCCCGCTCCAGCAGGCGCTGGGAGATGTCAGCCAGCTGCTCCAGGCGCTGCAGGCTGTCGTCGGCCGGGGAGACTTCAGGGGAGATCACGTTCAATGCTTTATCCTGTACAGGTGAGTGCCCGGCGCGACGCCGGCACAGTTTACGGATGTGGAAATAAGACGATGCGCGGACGCGACGAAGAAACCGGTGAATTCCTTGATATCAGCCGCAGCCAGAACCGCCGGGCTGCGCTGGACGTGCTGGCCCTGGGCGAAAAGCTGGTCTCGCTGACCCCGGCCCAGCTGGCGCGCCTGCCGGTGCCCGAAGATCTGCTGCCGCACATCGCCGAGGCCAAGCGCATCACCGCGCATATCGCCCACAAGCGCCAGCTGGCGTTCCTGGCCAAGCACATGCGCCGCGAAGACGACGCCGTGCTGGATGCGATCCGCGATGCGCTGGATGCCAACAGCGAGACCTCGCGCCGTGAAGTGGCGACCATGCACCGCGTGGAAGACTGGCGCGAGCGCCTGCTCAAGGACGGCGACAAGGCGCTGGGTGCGCTGCTGGACGAATACCCGCATGCCGACCGCCAGCAGCTGCGTACGCTGGTCCGCAACGCCCAGGCCGAAAAGGCCAAGAACAAGCCGCCGCGCGCCTACCGCGAGATCTTCCAGCTGCTGCGTGCGCTGCTGCTGCCGGCCGCGCTCGGCCTGGAAGGCGTGAACGCCGGCTCCGAAGACGCGCTGGACGACGCGGTCGACACCGACAGCGACAGCGACGAGAACGCCGAGGACTGAGTCCCGGCGCTCACGCGGCGGCGCCAGCACCCCGCTGGCGGCCGCGTGATCAGGCAGCGCAGGCGAATGCATCCCGGCTCAGGCCTGGGTGCCGCCCACGGTGATGCCATCGATCAGCAGGGACGGCTGGCCCACGCCGACCGGCACACTCTGGCCATCCTTGCCGCAGATGCCCACGCCCTCGTCCAGGGCCAGATCGTTGCCGATCATGCGCACTTTCTGCATGGTTTCCGGCCCGTTGCCGATCAGGGTGGCGCCCTTCACTGGCGCGGTGATTTTTCCGTCTTCGATCAGGTAGGCCTCGGTGGCCGAGAACACGTACTTGCCGCTGGTGATGTCGACCTGGCCGCCACCGAAGTTGACGGCGTACAGGCCACGCTTGACCGAGCGGATCATTTCTTCCGGATCGTGCTGGCCGGCGCGCATGTAGGTGTTGGTCATGCGCGGCATGGTCATGTGCGCGAATGATTCACGGCGGCCGTTGCCGGTCGGGGCCACGCCCATCAGGCGCGCATTGAGCGAATCCTGCATGTAGCCGACCAGGATGCCGTCTTCGATCAGTGTGGTGCACTGGGTCGGATGGCCCTCGTCATCGATGTTCAGCGAGCCGCGGCGCCCGTCCAGGGTGCCGTCGTCAACGATGGTCACGCCCGGCGCGGCCACGCGCTCGCCGATCCGGCCGGCGTAGACGCTGGTGCCCTTGCGGTTGAAGTCGCCTTCCAGGCCGTGGCCGACCGCTTCGTGCAGCAGCACGCCGGGCCAGCCCGGGCCCAGCACCACGGTCATTACCCCGGCCGGGGCCGGAACCGCCTCCAGGTTCACCAGCGCCTGGCGCAGCGCCTCGCGGGCAAAACCTTCCGGGCGCCCATCGGCGAACAGGTCTTCATAGCTGTAACGGCCGCCGCCACCGGAGTAGCCCGACTCGCGCCGGCCGTGCTGCTCGACGATCACCTGTACGTTCAAGCGCACCAGCGGGCGGATATCCGCGGCGAGCACGCCATCGCTGCGCGCGATCAGGACCGTATCCACGCCGCCGGAAAGGCTGACCATCACCTGCTGCACGCGCGGGTCGGCGGCGCGCAGGTAGCGGTCCAGCCGCTTGAGCATCTCCACCTTGGCCTCGTTGCCCATGCCATCGATGGGGTCCAGCGCCGGGTACAGCGCGCGGCCACTGCCACGCACCAGCGAGCGGGCCGACTGTGCCCCGCCCTCGCGGGAGATGGCGCGGGCCGAGTTGGCCGCGGCCAGCAGCGCGTCGCTGTGGATGTCATCGGAGTAGGCGAAGCCGGTCTTCTCGCCGGCGATGGCGCGTACGCCCACGCCCTGCTCGATCGAATGCGCCCCGTCCTTGACGATGCCGTCCTCCACGCTCCAGCTCTCGCGGCGCGCGTGCTGGAAATAGAGATCCCCGAAATCGATGCCCGGGCCCAACAGGGTGCCGAACGTGCGTTCCAGACCGTTCGCATCCAGCCCGGCGGGCAGCAGCAGACGGTCGGTGGCCAGCGAAAGTGCGTTGTTGTTCATGCTCTTTGATCTGTGGGCGCCGGGCGCAATCGCAACCCGGGCGCGGGAAAGGGGTCAGCGCGCCGGCGGTGCGGCCGGGGCCGGCTTGGGCGCTGCGTCGCGGTCGATCACATCGACCTTGGGTTCGGCCCAGGGGCCGGTCACGCGGTACGTCTTGGCGCCGATCTCGCCCAGCGGCTTGGACAGCACCGCGTTGGCCGCCGCACCGACCGCCGCCCCCACCGGCCCGCCGGCGACCGCGCCGACCACGGTCAGCAGGTTGCCGGCGCGCGGGTTGACGTCGATGGTCTGATCGAAGCGTTGCTGGCGCAGGTCGGTCTGGCCGCGGATGGTGATGTTCGCCGCCGGGCCTTCGATCAGCACCTTGTCGGTCGTGGCCATGCCATCGGCGAACGCCACGCGGCCTTCGACCTGGTTGAAGGCGAAGCCCTTGGAGAAGAAATCGCGGAAATCGAACATCAACCGGCGCGGCAGCTGGGTCACGCTGAGCAGGCCGAGCACGCGCCCGGCACCGGGTTCGAGTTCCAGCAACTGGCCGTTGCGGGCCTGCACGTCGAGCTGGCCCTGCAGCGCGCCGAGCTGGAAGTCGGACGGGCCGCCCTGCCAGCCGGCGCTCATGCTCAGCTGGCCCTGGCCGCCACGCAGCTGGCCGCCGTAATCCAGGTTCTGCATCAGTCCCCCCAGGTCCTCGCTCTTGACCTGCACGTTGAACTGGCTGCGTGCGGCCTCGCCCATGCCCATCCAGCGGCCATTGACGTCGATCTCCTGCTTGGGTGCGCGGAACTGCAGCTGGTCCACGCTCAGGCCGTTGGCCATCGGCCGCGTGCGCAATACCGCCTGGCCGAGCTTGGCCTTGCCGAACTGGAGGTCATCGATATCCAGCGACAGCGGCGGGATTTTGGCCGGATTGGTGTCATTGGCACTGGCCTGGACCCGCGCCGGCAGGGCCACGTCCGGTGGCAGCAGGATCGGAGCGCCATCGCTGGGCGCCTTGACCGGCGTCGGCAGCGATTGCCAGTGCACCCGGCTGAGCTTGCCGACGATAGTGCCGCCCTCGGCATTGGGCACGGTCAGGCCGCCCGCCAGCGAGGGACCGTCCAGGCGCACGTCCACGCTGCTGCTGGTCGGCCGCAGTTGCAGCCGGGTCTGTGGGAACACGCCACCGGCAAGCAGCAGCTGGCCGACCTGCACGTCCACCTGCCGCAGCGGCATCGGGTCCTTGCCGTCGCCGCCGTCCGGCGAGCGGGCCAGGGCGATCCACTCCAACGCATCCAGCGAGCCGCTGCGCCCGTTCACCACCAGCCCGCTGGCCGGCGGATCGCGATCCACGCGGTCGCTGCCGAGGGTGACCTGCACGCCGGTCTGGTTGTCATGCGTGCGCGCGGCCAAGGCCAGGCGCTGGCCGAAGGCGACATCCACACGGCCGCTGCCCATCGGCAGCTGTGCGGTGACGTCCGTCGCCAACGGCGTGGCGGCGGGCTTGTCCAGCGGCGCAGGCAGTTCCAGGGTGGTGCCGACCAGATCCGAATGCAGCTTGAGCACGGTGGGCGGCTCGACCTTGCTGCCGGCCGCGACCTTGGGCAGGGTCACCCCGATGGTCCAGCGTGAGGTGCCCTGCATGTAAGGTTTGAGCCAGTTCAATTCGGGCGCCCGGTCCAACAGCGCGCCGGCTTCCAGCGAGGCGGTCAGCTCGGATTCGAAGGCCTGTTGCGGATCCCGCACGAACTCCCCGGCGCGCAGGCTGAGCAGCCCGTCCTGGCCCTGGTGGCGCACGGCCAGGTGCTCCGCATCGAAGCCGCCGTGGCCATAGCGTGCCGTGCCGCGCATGTTCTCGAAGACCAGGTCGAAACGCTTGTCGGTGAGGGTCGCGCCATTGAGATCGACCGTGCCCTGCAGGTGACCGCCGCCGTCGTCGTGATGCAGTGGCTGCAGCAGGTCGAAGGTGACCGCGGCCGGCCCCTTCGCAGTGAGATTGTCCAGCGTCTCGCCATAGGTGGCCTGCAACGGACTCTGCTTGAGCATGGCCAGCAGTGCACCGGCATCGCTGCGGCTGGTGGCCTTGACGTACAGATCGGTCTCGCCGAAATCGGGAATGCCGGCATCGAAGTGGTCCACCGCCACCCCGGCCAGGTCGCCCTTGCCATGCAGTTCGAAGCCCGGGCCGATGAAGGCGATATCGGCATCGACCTTGTTCATCGCCGGCCAGTCGTGCTGGAAGCGGATGCTGCCGGCGTCGATGTGGCCGGTCGCCTCGAAGCGGCCGTTGTTCTTGTCGAACGGCCAGTCTTCCAGATCGCCGGTCACCAGGCCCACGCCGCCACGCACCTGGCCGGAGACCAGGGCGGCATCCAGCCAATCGGTGGCGGTCTTGCTCATCTTGGAATGGATCCAGAAACGCTTGGCCGCCGTCATCGGCACATCGTCGATCCTGGCCGCCAGTTCCAGCCAGGGGCGCGTGCCGTTGTTCTGGAACCAGATGCCGCCGCGCACATCGGCGGCGTAATCGGTGCCCTGCACGCGCAGCGCCGGGGTGCCGATCCGCCAGCCGCCGGCCTCGTCGCGCCAGCCCACCAACCGGCCGGCCAGGCGCACGTCGTGGCGCTCGCCAAAGCCGCTGGGCCAATCGAAATGCATCACCTGCTGCGGCTGCAGATCCAGGGTGAAGCCATCGGCATCGCCGTTGAAGCGCCCGCCCACACCGCTGAGCCCGGGCGAATGCCCGACCGCCGCGAAGCGGATGTCTTCCAGATCCCCGTCGACCGACAGCGGGCCGCCCTGCTCGCCTGCCACCCGTACGCGGGTCATGCGCACCTGCGGTGCGGCCTCGTGCAGCCACTCGCGCAGGCCGGGATCGATCCGGTCGGTCAGCGCCAGCCCCCGCAACAGCGCGGTGGCATCGATGTTGTCGCCGGCCAGCGCGAAGTGCTGCCCGCCGGCCAGCAGCAGCCCATCCAGTTGCTGGGTGCTGCCTTCCATGCCGATCCGCAACCGCGGCGCATCGGCACGCCAGCCACCCTGCACCCAGCGCCAGCGTGCGCGCAGTTCCAGCGTGTCCAACGCGAGCTGCGGGTGGGTGCCGTCCGCCAGCTTCACGCCGCGCACCTGTACGTTCTGAAGGTCCGCATCGGTGGTGACCATCACCACCCGGTGATCGCGCAGGTCCACCCACGCATTGAACTCACCGGTACCCTGCTGCAGGCCGATGCCGCCGAACTGCAGCAGCGAGGACCACGCCCGGAAGTCGGCCGGGTCGGCCGAGAACCAGGCCTGACCATCGCCGCGCTTGCGCTCGAATTCCAGCACCGCCGTCAGCGGCTGTGCGGACGGGTCGGCCCACGCACGCGCCCCAACCCGCAGGCGCTGGCCGTTGACGCGCAGGCGCAGGTCGATCCGCGGCAGCACGGCGCTTATGCCCAGCGAGGGCGCGTCCACCTTCAAGCGGCCACCGATCACCTGCAGCTCGCCGAGGCGGCGCAGTGTCTCCAGCGGATCGCCTGCACCGGACTGCGGCAGGCCCTGCACCGACCAGCGGCCGTCGTCGGCACGCTGCAGCACCAGCGCCAGGCCGCGCAGGCGCAGCTCGGTCAGCGAGTGGCCCGGCAGCAGGCCGGCATACATCGAGACCAGCACCTCGGCCTCGCCGATGCGCAGGCCCTGCCCTTCACCGATGCGCAGCCCTGTGAGCTGCAGCAGCGGGCCGCGCCGGGTCCAGGCGGTATCCAGCGCATCGAAGCGCACCGGTTGGCCCGCGCGCGCACTCAACCACGCCGCCACCTTGTCCGGGTGACGCTCGGCCAAGGGCAACAGCTGGCTGGCAGTGCCGACCAGCAGGGCCACGCCCACGAGCAGGACCGCCACCGCATACACAGCATGGCGGCGGATCCGGCGCAGGCGCAGGCGCAGCGGTGTGCTCATCGGAACGTGGGAATGCCGGACCGGCCGCGGTCAGAGCAGCACGACATCGAACTGCTCCTGCAGATACTGCTCGTCCGCCTGGAAGCGGATGCTCTTGCCCAGGAACTCCTCCAGTTCGGCCACCGCCGAGGATTCCTCGTCGGTGATGCGTGCGACCACCTTCGAGGAAGCGATCACCAGCAGGCGCGCCGCATCGAACTGACGCACCGCCCGGGTGATCTCGCGGAAGATCTCGTAAGTGACCGTTTCGGCGGTCTTGATCGAGCCCCGCCCACTGCACTCCGGGCACGGCTCGGACAGTTGCCGCTCCAGGCTTTCCACGGTGCGCTTGCGGGTCATCTCGACCAGGCCCAGCGGCGAGAAATCGTAGACGGTGGTCTTGGCATGGTCGCGGGCCAGCGCCTTCTCCAGGGTGCGCAGCACCTGGCGGCGATGCTCGGCATCGTCCATGTCGATGAAGTCGATGATGATGATGCCGCCCAGGTTGCGCAGCCTCAGTTGCCGCGCCACCGCCTGCGCGGCCTCCAGATTGGTGCGGAACACGGTCTCTTCGAGGTTGCGCTGGCCCAGGAACGAACCGGTGTTCACGTCGATGGTCGTCATCGCCTCGGTCTGGTCGATCACCAGATAGCCACCGGACTTCAGCGGGACCTGCTTGTCCAGCGCCCGGCCGATTTCATCCTCGACCCCGAACATGTCGAAGATCGGGCGATCACCGCTGTACAGCTCCAGTTTCTCGGCCAGCACCGGCATGTACTTGGCCACGAAGGCCTGCAGCTGGTTGAAGGTCTCCTTGGAATCGACCTTGACCTTGTCCACGTCCTTGCGGATCAGATCGCGCACCGAGCGCAGCGGCAGGCTCAGGTCTTCATAGATCACGCTGAGCGGTGCGGCATCGCGGCCACGGCGCTCCACCACGTTCCAGACCCGCGACAGGTAGGCCACGTCTTCGGCGATCGCCTCCGCCGGCTGGCCTTCGGCATTGGTGCGCACGATGTAGCCGTAGCCGCCGTGCTGGGCCGACAGTTCGGTCACCAGGCTCTTCAGGCGGGCGCGCTCGGCCTCGTCCTCGATCCGGGCCGACACGCCCACCACCTTGGACTGCGGCAGCAGCACCATGTAACGCGAGGGAATGCTGATCTGGGTGGTCAGGCGGGCACCCTTGGTCCCGATCGGGTCCTTGACCACCTGCACCACGATGTCCTGGCCGTCGCGCAGCAGCTCGACGATCGGCACCGAGGACGGCGGCGGCAACGTGGTGCCTTCGGTATCCGGGCTGGCCACCGGGGCCGGGCGGATCACATCGTTGGCGTGCAGGAACGCGGCGCGCTCCAGCCCGACCTCGACGAAGGCCGCCTGCATGCCCGGCATCACCCGCTGCACCTTGCCCTTGTAGATGTTGCCGACCACGCCGCGGCGCCAGCCACGTTCGATGTGCAGTTCCTGCAGCATGCCGTTCTCGATGACGGCGACGCGGGTTTCCCGCGGAGTGACATTGACCAGGATTTCTTCAGACATGGGCGACTCCCTTCAGTTCGAACGTCTGCAGCAACTGCTCGGTCTGTTGCAGGGGCAAACCCATCACACCCGAATAGCTTCCCGCCAGATGGCGGATATATCGTTCGGCGCCACCCTGGATCGCATAGGCACCGGCTTTGTCCATCGGCTCGCCACTGGCCACGTAGGCTGCGATCCGATCCTCCTCGATCGCCGCGAACGTCACCTCCGAGACCACCAGCACGCCCTGTTCCCGGCCGGCAGCGACCAGCGCCACGGCGGTCATCACCTGGTGGGTGCGCCCGGCCAACGCGCGCAGCATCGCGCAGGCGTCGGCAGCATCCACCGGCTTGCCGAACACGCGCCCGTCGAGCACGACCTCGGTGTCCGAGCCCAGCACCACCGCCTCGGGGTCATGCGCGACAAGCGCCAACCCGGCGCGCGCCTTGTCGGCGGCGACCCGCTGCACGTAATCGGCGGCGGACTCGTCGGGCGCGCGGACTTCGGGCACGTGAAGCTCAAGCGCCTGGAAGGGTCGTTCCAGGCGCGCAAGCAGTTCGTTTCGTCGGGGGGATCGAGAGGCAAGATAAAGCATCGAGGAAGCATAACCTGAGCCTACTGTCTGAATCGCGAGCAACACGCTTGAATCGTGATCAACCCCATCAAACCTCACGACGCGTTCATCGCCCCGACACCAACCTCAACGTCTTCACAAGGAGATGTACATGCGCCGCCCGTCCCTGTCCCCGTTGCTGCTCGCCCTGTCCCTTGCCCTGGGAGCTTCGATGACCGCCCACGCCCAGTCCCAGCCCACCATCGCCGTGCCGGCCGACGGCACCCTGCTCAACATCTCGGCCAATGCCGAGGCCAGGCGCGTGCCGGACGTGGCCACGCTCTCGGCCGGCGTGGTGACCCAGGCCGCGGACGGCAACACCGCCATGCGCCAGAACGCCGAGCAGATGACCAAGGTGCTCGCCGCGATCAAGGCCGCCGGCATCGCCGAGCGTGATGTGCAGACCAGCGGCGTCAACCTGAGCCCGCAGTATCGCTATGCCGACAACGAGGCACCGAAGATCACCGGGTACCAGGCCAGCAACACGGTCAGCCTGAAAGTGCGCGACATCGCCAAGCTCGGCAAAGTACTCGACGCACTGGCCGCCCAGGGCGCCAACCAGATCAACGGCCCGCAGTTCGAGATCGACCAGCCCGAACCGGTCTATGACGAGGCCCGCCTGGCCGCGCTGAAGAAAGCCCAGGCCCGTGCGGAGACCTACGCCAAGTCGCTGGGCCTGCGCGTGCGCCGGATCGTGAGCATCTCCGAGAGCGGCGGCGGCAACTTCCGCCCGGTGATGATGCGTGCGGCGGCGGCGCCGATGGCAGCCGACGTGTCCACCCCGGTCTCGCCGGGCGAATCGACCGTGTCGGTCAACCTGGACGTGGTGTTCGACCTGGGCCGGTAACACGTCAGAAGAGAGCGGACCAACGGTCCGCTCCTGCCTGGCATGACGGCGCCTGCGGGCGCCGTCATGCTGTCTGCGGCTGGATCCTGACTGCCAGCCAACTCGCCACCCTGCCCCTGACTTCCGGCCCGTGCCGGGCTCGGGTATTGCTGTCAGTGCGCGGCCCCGCCTGACCCCACGCGCCGCGCAGGCACGTTGATGTTCCCGCACATCTGGCAAGGAGAGTGGAGCATGGTCCGTACCCCGTCCCCGGTTGTCCCGCTGCCCATCGAAGCGTCCCGCGTGCTCGGGTGGAGCACCGCCATCGCGGTCCATGCGCTGGCCCTGATGCTGTTGTTGATTCCTGCCGCACAGCCGCTGATCACGGCCCCGCGCGAGCGCATGCGGGTGAGCTGGGTGCTGCCTCCGCCGCCGCAGCCGGAGATCATCCGTCACCCTCCAGCGGACCCGCAGCGGCTCCCCCCGACCGTGCCCGTGACCACGCAACGCGCGCCGGCACCGCTGCCGACACCCACCGCCACCCTCGACGAGGCGCCTGCGGTGGCACCGATGCCCGCCAGCGAGACCGCCGCACCGGCGCTGGAACCGGCCCCCGCCGCGCCCTCGCCCGCCGCCGGAGCCCAACTGCAGTACCGCAGCGCGCCACCTCCGCCCTATCCCGTCGCGGCGATCCGCCTTGGCCAGGAGGGGACGGTCCTGCTGCGCATCCGGGTGGGCACCGATGGCAACCCGGTCGCGGTCAGCATCGAAAAGAGCAGCGGCTCTCGTGCTCTGGACCAGGCAGCGCGTCAGCAGGTAATGCGTCATTGGCGCTTCGTGCCCGCGACCGTCAATGGGCAGGTGGTCCAAGCCGATGGCCTGGTGCCGGTGGAGTTTTCGTTGCCGCACTGATGGGCTGGGGAGGGCCCGTCGGGGCTCTCCCCATTCACACAATGCCCTCACACGATCTTTCGCGAATTAAGCAATTTTTCACACTTGCGTCACCTGCCGGAAACCTAGATTGGCGCCGTCGCCAGTGATTTCGATGACGACCCTCACACATGTAGGTTTTCCCAGTCAGGAGAGAAGCTGTGAAACACCCGATCCAACGCCGCGACGACAGCCGCCGCAATACCCTGGCCCATTCCATTTCCACGATCCTGACCAGCGGCGCGCTGCTGCTGGTGGGCGCCATGGCGTCGTCCTCCGCGTTCGCGCAGGAGCAGGCGACCAACCTTGACCGGATCACGGTGACCGGCTCGAACATCCCCCGCACCAATACCGAGACTCCCTCCCCCGTCCAGGTGGTCACCCGCCAGGAGATTGACCGCACCGGCAAGACCACGGTCGCCGAGTACCTGCAGACCCTGACCGCGGATGGGTCCGGCTCCATTCCCAAGACCTTCGGCAACGGCTTTGCCGGCGGTGGCGCGGGCATCTCGCTGCGCGGCCTGGGCGCCGGCTCCACGCTGGTACTGTTGAACGGCCGCCGCATGGCGACCTACGGCCTGGCCGACGACGGCCAGAAAGTCTTCACCGATCTGAGCACGATTCCGCTGGATGCGGTCGAGCGCATCGAAGTCCTCAAGGACGGCGCTTCTGCGATCTACGGTTCCGATGCCATCGCCGGCGTGGTCAACATCATCCTGCGCAGCGACTTCAACGGCGCCATCCTGCGCGCCTCCTACGGCCTGTCCGGTGACAGCGACGGCGATGCCAAGAAGGCCACCCTGACCGCCGGTACCGGCGACCTGGCCACCGATGGCTGGAATGCGTTCTTCAGCCTGGACGTGGGCAAGACCGACGCGATCAAGATCAGCGACCGCAAGAACCGCAAGTGGATCGGCACCGGCGATATCCGCCCGTGGGGCTACGGCAACAACGCCCAGTTCCTGGGTGGCGCCGCGCTGTCCGGTGGTACCCGTGGCGGTGTGGGTCCGACCGGTTCGGTCTTCGACGATCGCGCCGTGACCGCTGACAATCCGGCCTTCCTCGTTGCGCTCCCAGGCTGTGCGGGCCTTACCACCATTCCTGGCCAGAACGACGTCACCGCACAGCAGCAGGGCTGCCTGTGGGATCCGAACCAGCTGTACCGTGACCTGACCCCGGAAGAGAAGTACGTCAACGTGTTCGGTCGCGCCAGCTTCGCCTTCGGCGAGGGCGGTGAGATCTACACCGAAATCGGCTACTCCAAGAAGGAAACCACCTTCAGCAACACGCCCTCCGGCGTGTCCGGCGGCTGGGGCTATCCCGGCGGCCCGGTCAACGCCAACAGCGGCGATGGCGCCACCGTGCTCGGCCCTACCCATCCGGACAATCCCATTCCCGGCCAGGCCTCGCGCCTGCGCTACTCGGCCTGGGATGTCGGCCCGCGCGTGACGGAGAACACCAACGAGTTCAACCGCTTCCTGGTGGGCGTGAAGGGCAACTGGGGTGAGTGGAGCTACGACACCGCCTACCTGCATTCGGGGACGGATCTGGTCAACAAGCGCACCGGCTTCCTGCGCTACAGCGCCGTGCAGTGCGCGCTTGGGAACCCGGCCTGCCCAGGCGGGGTGTGGCGCATCGGCGACAACGCCGGGCTCAATTCGCAGGCGCTGTATGACTACATTTCGCCTGACATCAGCGCACGCGCCAAGTCCAGCCTGGACATGTTCGACTTCACCGTGTCGCGCAGCCTGATGGACCTCAAAGGTGGCCCGCTTGGCCTGGCGCTGGGTACCGAATGGCGCAAGACCAGCAACAGCCTGACCCCGCAGACCTATACCGACCAGGGCGACATCATCGGCCTGGGTTACTCGGCCTATGACGGCACGCAGAACGTTTACGCCGGTTACGTCGAACTGTCCGCCCCGGTACTGGAGCAGTTGGAACTGTCCGGCGCGGTGCGCTATGACAAGTATGAAAGCGGCGAGGGCAAGGCGACGCCGAAGGTCGGCATCAAGTGGACCCCGGCCGACTGGATCGCGGTCCGCGGCAGCTATGCCGAAGGCTTCCGCGCGCCGAATCCGGCCGAGAACGGCGACGGTGGCCTGGCAGCGTTCTCCAACGCTGCCGATCCCGTGCGCTGCCCCGGCGGCAACCCGGCCCCGGGCGCGACCGATGACGATTGCGGCGCACTGCCGGTCGCCATCATCACCCGCCCGAACCAGGACCTGAAGCCGGAGGAATCCAAGAGTTATTCAGTCGGCCTGGTGCTGCAGCCGACCTCAAGCACCTCGATGACGGTCGACGCGTGGCAGATCAAGCGCACCAACGAAATCGCCCAGGGCAGTACTGCCGAAGCGATTGCCGCAGGCAACGTGCTGCGTGACAACAACCTGCTCAATGGTGTTCCCGGCACCGGCAGCATCCTGGCGGTCAATACGCAGTACATCAACGCTGCATCGACCCGCGTCCGCGGTATCGATACCGACATCCGCCAGACCTTCGACATCGGTCCGGGCCAGCTGGAGATGGACCTGCAGTGGAGCCATGTGCTCAAGTTCGAGCGTACCGATGCCGACGTGACCGTCGACTATGCCGGCACGCACGGCAACTGCGACGTCACCAACTGCATCGGCACCCCGAAGGATCGCATCAACTTCGGCACCACCTGGAAGCAGGGCCCGTGGAGCGTCAGCGGCGTGGCCAACTACATCTCCAAGATGGAGAACACCGACTTCCGCGGTCCGGACGGCTCGTATCAGTTCGCCTATGCCGACGGCACCGACGTCACCAAGATCTCTTCGTTCACCACCTTCGACCTGTCCGGTCGCTGGAACATCACCGAGGCCTTCGAGTTGAACGCATCGGTGCAGAACCTGTTCGACCGCATCGCTCCGCTGGATCCGACCACCTACGGTGGCGTGAACTACAACCCGCTGCACTTCAGCGGCGCGATCGGCCGTTACTTCACCGTCGGTGCCAAGTACACCTTCGAATGAGGTAAGCGCACTTGGGGAACAAGGAGCCCGGGCATTGCCCGGGCTTTTTGTTTGGATCGCGGCACGCGGGTAAATCGCGGACAAGAAAAAGCCCCGCATCGCTGCGAGGCTTTTCTTCAAATCTTGGCGCCCGAAGTTGGACTCGAACCAACGACCCCCTGATTAACAGTCAAGTGCTCTAACCGGCTGAGCTATTCGGGCGGGGTGCGCATTGTAGCCCGTTTTTCGCGAGATGTAACCCGTCTGGCGACAACTATTTCACGCGCGGTGATACGGATGGTTGGCCAGCATCGCCGCGGCGCGGTACAGCTGCTCGGCCACTACCAGGCGCACCAGCATGTGCGGCAGCGTCAGCGGGCCGATCGACCATTTCTCATCAGCCATTGCCGACACTTCCGCCGAATGCCCCTCCGGCCCGCCGATCAGGAAGGCCAGGTCCCTGCCCTGGCCGCGCCAATGCTCCAGGCGCTGCGCCAGCTGTTCGGAACTGAGCGGGCGTCCCGGCACGTCGAGCGCGACCACATAGGCATTTTTCGGCAACGCGGCGATCACCCGCTTGCCTTCGTCATCGGTCGCGCGGCGCGCATCGCGGCCCTTGCCGCGCAGGCCGGGTTCGATCTCGACCAGCTCGAACGGCAACCAGTGCGAGAGCCGCTTCTGGTACTCGGCAAAGCCCTGCGCCACCCAGGATGGGGCGCGCTCGCCGGTGGCGATCAGCTTGGCTTTCATGTCTGTCCTCCGCAGCCACCACAGGCGGCGCCGCAAAAGACAACGGCGCCATCGGCGCCGTTGTCGTGACCGGGCACGCTGCGATCAGCGCGCGTCGTAGTCGTCGTCCGCATCGTCGAGCAGTTCGATCGGCGGCTGGTCGCCCACGGTCCACAGGCGCTCGAGCGCGTAGAACTCACGCACGCGCGGCAGCATCACGTGAACGATCACATCGCCCAGGTCGACCAGCACCCACTCGGCTTCGCGCTCGCCTTCCACACCCAGCGGCATCACGCCCAGCTTCTTGGCGAACTTCACCACTTCGTCGGCGATCGACTTGACGTGACGGCTGGAGGTGCCCGAGGCGATCACCATGTAATCGGCGACGCTGGAGCGGCCGATGACGTCGATCTCAACGAGATCCTTGGCCTTCAGTTCTTCGGTGGCCCCGCGCACGCACTCGAGCAGCTGCAGAACGGAGGGCGCCGGATTGGGCAGTTGGACCTTGATGGTCTGGGGCTGGGCTTGGTTGCTCAAAGCGGGTCAACTCGATAAATGTGGGGCCGATTATACGGGGCGGCGGGCCCGCGCGTATTCACGACGGTGTCGCGCCGTACAGGCGGTGGTCGATGATGTAGCCCGCCACCGCCTCAGGCAGCAGTTGCCGCCAGGGCCCGGCGGCGGCGATCTGCGCGCGCACCGCGGTGGCCGATTCCTCGCGCAACGGCGCCTGCAAGCGCATCAGGCGCCCGGCCGGCGCGCTGAACAGCTCACGCTCGTGGCTGGCCCAGCGCCCTTCCAGGGCCTGCGCCAGCACCGGGTCGCAGGCGGCGGCCAGGGGACTGCCGGGGCGGTCGGCGACGATGAAATGCGCCAGCTCGAACAGCGCTTCCCATTCGTGCCAGCTGGGCAGGGCCAACAGGCTGTCGGCACCGACCAGCCAGGCGATCGGCTGGCGCGGGCCCAGCTCGGCGCGCAGCTCGCGCAGCGTATCGACGGTGTAGGACGGCACACCGGGCTGGCGCTCGGCCCGGTCCAGCTCGCGCCGGTCCAGCAGCAGGCCGGGCTCATCGCCGATGGCCAGGGCCAGCATGGCCAGGCGCTGTGCGGCATCAGCGCCGGGGGCGGCACGGTGCGGTGGATCGGCGGCCGGCAGCAGGCGTACGGCTACCTGCAGCTGGTCGCGGGCGGCGCGGGCAATGGCCAGATGGCCCAGATGGACGGGATCGAAGGTCCCGCCGTAATAGATGCGCAGCCCCATGGGCTCAGGCCCGGGCGAGCAGGCGCACAGCGCGAGCTTCGGAGACGGCGATCAGCAGCCGCTCCAGCGCCAGCCAGGCGTCGCCATCGGCGCGCCCCTTGGCGATGCGGTCCACCAGCCCGGCTTCGGCCACGAAGCGCTCCCAGCGCTTGACCTCGGGATGGCGCTGCAGCGCGCGCTTGAACGGCGCCTGCCGCGATTCCCAGATGCCGCGGCTCTTCATTTCCGCAGCCAGGTTGCCACCGCGCGCCTGCACCCGCGCCAGACCGGCGGTGGAGAGCAACTCGCGGATCAGGATCGGCGTCAGCGCCGCCACCGCTTCACCTTCGGCACGCAGGCCGGCGATCATGCGCAGCACGGCCGCAGGCTGACCCGAGAAGGTCGCCTCGACCAGACGGAACACGTCATAACGGGCGGCATCGGCCACCAGCGATTCCATCGTGTCCACATCCAGGGTCTGGCCATCGGCCAGCAGCGCCAGCTTGTCGATTTCCTGGGCGGCGGCGAGCAGGTTGCCTTCCACCCGTTCGGCCAGGCGCTGCACCGCCTGCGGGTCGGCGCGCAGGCCCTTGCCACGCAGCCGGCGCTCGACCCACTCGGTGAGTTCATGCGGCTTGATCGCCCAGGCCACCGAGATCACCCCGGCGCGGCCAACGGCATCGGCCCACTTGGTCTGGTGGGCCTTGCTCCATTCATTGCAGGTGATCAGCAGGATCACGTCCGGCGCCGGGTTGGCACAGAACTGGCTGATCACTTCGGCGCCTTCCTTGCCCGGCTTGCCACTGGGCAGGCGCAGTTCCATCAGGCGACGTGCACTGAACAGACTGGGCGCGTTGAAACTGGCATCGAGCTGGTGCCAATCGAAGTCACGGCCATCGGCATCGAAGACTTCGCGCTCGTTGACGCCCTCGGCGCGTGCGCGCGCCCGCACCGCATCGGCCGCTTCCAGCACACGCAGCGTTTCTGGACCTGCGATCAGGTAGACCGGGGCCAACGGCTGGCTGGCCGGTTGGCTGGCAAGCTGTTCGGGGCGCAGTTCCATCCGGGCAGGCCGATCCGCAGGCGGACCGGATTCAGTGTCCCTGCGGGACGTCGGCGGGTACCGCCGGCGCCGGGGTCGGGGTGGCAGCGGGCGTCACGGCCGGGGTCGTGCCGGACTTGGCCGGGGCACGGCCATGCTCCAGTTCCGCGCGGACCACGCTGTCGATACGCCGCATGATCGAGGCGGACATCTCACGGCGCAGTTCGTCGGCGAGGATTTCGCGTTCGGTGGTGGTACCGGTGGCGTCGGTCGGCGGCGACACGTAGTCGCGCGAGAGTTCGATCACCTGCTGCGGCACCAGCTCGCTGCCGTCTTCGCGGCGGAAGATGAAGATCACCGCATAGCGCAGGCTGTACTCCTGGGCACGGCCCTGGGCATCGATCGCGATCGGCAGATCGCCCCAGCGCTCGGACAATACCTGCAGCTGCGAGGCCGGGCCGGTGCTGTCCGGATCCGCCAACTGCGCACCGGAGGCCTGCAGGCCACGGCGGAGCAACTTGACCAGCTCACTGTAAGGCGCGGTGGAGACCACCTGCACCGCGGCCGTATCGGCCGGCAGCATCAATTTGTTGCGCAGATGGAAGCCGCACCCGGCAAGGGTTGCGGTCAGGACAAGGGCAAGCAGGAATCGGGTCATGGATACAGTCTGTAGGAGCGCGGCGGTCGCGGCAACAAGCAGTGATCCTGCCGGATGCCGCGTGAACAGGACTTGATACCGGACGGTCTGCAGGATCTGCCTGCAACCGGCCCTTGGAGATCGGTACCACCGGAGGCGCAGGCCCCCGGTGGCACGACGGGATCAGCCCTGCGGGGCCGCCACGATGTTCACGATCTTGCCCGGCACGATGATGATCTTGCGCACGGTCAGCCCTTCCAGGAACTTGGCCGCATTCGGCTCGGCCAGGCCCAGTGCCTCGATCTGATCACGCGGCGCATCGGCAGCGACGTCGATGGTGCCGCGCAGTTTGCCGTTGACCTGCACCGCCAGGGTCACCGCATCGCGCACCAGCGCCGCCGGATCGGCGTCCGGGAACGCCTGGTCTTCCAGCAGTTCCTCGGCGTGGCCCAGCACCTGCCACAGCGCATGGCTGGCATGCGGCGTGATCGGGTTGAGCAGCAGCACGGTGGCGCGCAGTGCTTCCTGGCGCACCGCACGGCCCTGCTCGCTGACGTCATCGAACTTGGCCAGCGCGTTCATCAACTCCATCACCGCGGCGATCGCGGTGTTGAAGCTGTGGCGGCGGCCGTAGTCGTCGCCGACCTTGCCGATGGTTTCATGGGTCTTGCGGCGCAGCGCCTTCTGCTCGGCATTCAGCGCGGCCACGTCCAGCGCCGGGGCGGCGCCATCAGCGGCATGCTTCTGCACCTGGGCCCACAAGCGGCGCAGGAAACGGGCCATGCCATCCACGCCGGCTTCGTTCCACTCCAGCGACTGTTCCGGTGGCGCGGCGAACATCGAGAACAGGCGCACGGTGTCGGCGCCGTACTTGCCCACCATCACCTGCGGGTCCACGCCGTTGTTCTTGGACTTGGACATCTTCTCGGTGCCGCCGATCACCACCGGCTGGCCGTCGGCGATCAGGGTCGCCCCGACAATGCGGCCGCGCTCGTCACGCTGCACATCCACATCGGCCGGGTTGATCCAGTCCTTGGAGCCGTCCGGGTTCGGGCGGTAGTAGGTTTCGGCGATCACCATGCCCTGGCACAGCAGATTCTGCGCCGGCTCGTTGCTGTCCACCATGCGCGCATCACGCAGCAGCTTGTGGAAGAAACGGAAGTACATCAGGTGCAGGATCGCGTGCTCGATGCCACCGATGTACTGATCCACCGGCAGCCAGTAGTTGCCCCGCTTGTCCACCGCATCGCGGGCACCCGGCGAGGTGTAACGCGCGTAGTACCAGCTCGATTCCATGAAGGTATCGAAGGTGTCGGTCTCGCGCTCGGCCGCGCCGCCGCAGTCCGGGCAGGTGGTCTTGCGCCATTCCGGATCGGCCTTGATCGGCGAGCCGGTGCCGACGAAGTTGACGTTCTCCGGCAGGACCACCGGCAGCTGCTCTTCCGGTACCGGCAAGGCACCGCACTTCGGGCAGTAGATCACCGGGATCGGGCAACCCCAGTAGCGCTGGCGGCTGACGCCCCAGTCGCGCAGACGATAGTTCACGCGGCGCTGGCCCTGGGCCTTGCGCTCGAAACGCTCGGCCAGTGCCTCGAAGGCGCCCTGGAAGTCCAGCCCGTCGAACTCTTCGGAGTTGACCAGCTCGGTCTCGCGGGTCTTGTCGCCGTACCAATCCTGCCAGCGCGTGGCGTCGTACGCGCTTTCTTCCTTGCGCAGCGACTTCAACGCGATGACCTGGCGGATCGGCAGGCCGTACTTGTTGGCGAATTCGTTATCGCGCTGATCATGGCCGGGGACGGCCATCACCGCGCCGGTGCCGTAACCCATCAGCACGAAGTTGGCGACCCACACCGGCACCTGGGCGCCGGTGACCGGATGGATGGCGCGCAGGCCGGTATCCATGCCGCGCTTTTCCTGGGTTTCCAGCTCAGCCTCAGACACGCCGCCCTGCTTCATCTCGGCCAGCAGCGCGGCCAGCGCCGGGTTGGACTTGGCCGCGTGCTGGGCCAGCGGATGTTCGCCGGCGATGGACACGAAGGTCACGCCCATCACGGTGTCCGGCCGGGTGGTGAACACGCGCAGCGGGTCCAGCGTGCTGCCGTCGGCGTCACGCACATCGAACTGGATCTCCAGCCCTTCCGAGCGGCCGATCCAGTTGCGCTGCATGGTCTTGACCGAGTCGGGCCAGCCCGGCAGTTCGTCCAGGCCGTCCAGCAGTTCCTGGGCGTAATCGGTGATGCGCAGGAACCACTGCGGGATCTCGCGCTTTTCCACCAGCGCGCCGGAACGCCAGCCGCGGCCATCGATGACCTGCTCGTTGGCCAGCACGGTCTGATCGATCGGGTCCCAGTTCACCACCGCGTTGCGGCGGTAGGCCAGGCCCTTGCGCATCAGGCGGGTGAACATGCGCTGCTCGTGCACGTAGTACTCGGGCGTGCAGGTGGCGAACTCGCGCGACCAATCGATCGCATAGCCCATGGCCTTGAACTGGCCACGCATGTGCTCGATGTTGGCGTAGGTCCACTTGGCCGGCGCGGTCTTGTTCTTGATCGCCGCGTTCTCGGCCGGCAGGCCGAAAGCATCCCAACCCATCGGCTGCAGCACGTTGTGGCCGGTCATCCGCTTGTAGCGGCTGATCACGTCACCGATGGTGTAGTTGCGCACGTGGCCCATGTGCAGCGCACCGGACGGATACGGCAGCATCGAGAGGCAGTAGAACTTCGGCTTCTCCGAAGTCTCGGTGACCTCGAAGGCACGGGTGGCATCCCAGTACTGCTGGGCGGCGGATTCAACCTGCTGCGGATCGTAAACGTTGGGTTCGACGCTGGTCATAAAAACGCTAGTGCGGCGGCAAAGCGGCACAGGGTACCGCAGTGCGGCAAAGGGCTCCAATCGACGTGGCCCACCGTCGCGGCCAAACCTGTCATCTCATTGAATTGACTGGGGATTGGCGAAACACCTCCGCCCTCGCCGCGCGCCACGGCGCGTGCCGGGGCGCAGCAACGGCTGCGGCTGTGCTCAGGTGCGCCGCGTGGAGGGCGCCAACGGCAGCACCGCCACCAGCCAGACCAGCCAGACCCCGAAGGCCACGCGCTGGGCCATCGGGGCCGGCAGCAGGGCCTGCAGCGCGAACGCGGCAAGCAGCACCCCCACCCCGCAGGCCAGGTGCAGGCCGCCCACGGCGCGCCACGCCGGCAGCCGCAGCGCGCCGATCCCGGACATCATCGCGCCCGGCACGAAGGCCAGCACCCACACCATCCAGGCACTGGCGTGGTACTGGCTGGCCGGGTTGTCCAGATCACGGGTATCCAGCGGCAGCACGCCCATCGCGGTGAAGCCGACGCCGGCCAGCATCAGCAACTGCGCACCCACCCGCATCGACCACGGCGCGGTGCGCGGCACCCGCAGCAGCAGGCGCAGCGCAACGAGGCTGGCGAGCAGGCCGGGCAGCGCGAAACCGAGCATGTTGAACGCCTGCGCATGCGGCACGTCCATCGCCCCGAGCAGCGCGACCGGATGGCCGACCGGATCGAACAGCGGCAGCGCCGCGCCGAAGCCCAGCACCGCGCCCACGAACAACACCGCGGCGGCAATGCCCAGGCCACCTTCCCAACGTTGGATTCCCTGCATGCGGCTCACCCGGCTGCGTCTGAAGGCCTGCATTGTCGCTGTTCCAAGCGGAATCCGCCCGGTGGGGTTGCGTCCGGCCGCGGGCGGCACCATACACTTCCTCTCCAGTTTCCCGTTGATTTGAAACCATGAGCGATCTGCCCCACGTCTTTGACGCCACCACCGAGACCTTCGAGACCGAGGTCCTGCAGAAATCCCTGCAGACCCCCGTGCTGGTCGATTTCTGGGCCACCTGGTGCGGCCCCTGCAAGACCCTGGGCCCGATGCTGGAAAAGCTGGCCGGCGACTATCACGGCGCCTTCGAGCTGGCCAAGGTCGATGTCGACAAGGAACAGCAGATCGCCGCGGCCTTCCAGATCCGCTCGGTGCCGACCGTGTTCCTGGTCAAGGGCGGTCAGATCGTGGACGGTTTCCCCGGTGCGGTGCCGGAAGGCCAACTGCGCGAGTTCCTGACCCAGCACGGCGTGGTCCCGCTTGAAGCGGCCCCGGACGAGGCAGAAACCGTCGAAGCGCCGCCGCTCGACCCGCAGGCCCAGGTCGATGTACTGCGCGCGGCGATTGCCGCCGAGCCGGACAAGGAAGAGCTCAAGCTCGATCTGGCCCTGGCCCTGCTGCAGACCGGCGCCACCGCCGAGGCCACCGCCCTGATCGACGCGCTGCCGGCCAACCTCTCCACCGATGACCGCGCCGTGCGCGCCCGCGCCCGTCTGGAATTCGCCAGCGCCCTGCAGGAAGCCCCTGCTCCGGAGGTGCTGGAGGCGCGCATTGCGGCCAATGGCGACGATCTGCAGGCGCGCCACCTGCGCGGCGTGCAGTTGCTGCTGTCCGGGCAGGATGCTGCCGCGCTGGAGCAATTCCTGGACATGCTGCGCCGCGACCGCAGCTACGACGACGGTCGCCCGCGCAAGCTCCTGATCGATGCCTTCAAAGTGATCGAGGATGAAGACCTGGTCGGCCAGTACCGCCGCCGGATGGCCTCGCTGCTGTTCTGATCGGCCACGGCCAGCGCCTTTCGGGGGCGCTGGCCCAACGAAGCCGCCTATCCAGACCGGCAACTTCGATGTGTGACGTGAATCACGTTCAGAAACCCTGCACGACTCCCGGGCAATAATGCCGCCGCGGCCCACTGGAGGCTGCGATCCATCGGGGAGGATGAGGTCTGGGCCATGGCGGCCTACTTGGCTGCGCCCCGCCTTGCAGGGCCGTGAATGACCGTGAGATTGACCCGATTCCTCCGTTTCCCGATGGCCGCCCGCCTGTTGGTGCTGGCCGCCATGATGCTGTCTGCCGCGCCGGTCCTGGCGCAGGACTGGACCTACCGGGTCCGCCCCGGCGACACGATCTGGGACCTCAGTGCCCGCTACCTGAAGCCGTCCATCGCCTGGGAGCAACTGCAGTCGCACAACGGCATCGCCGATCCCTACCGCCTGCCGCCCGGCAGCCAGCTGCGTTTCCCCGTCGCCTGGCTGCAGGTGCAGCCCGCCCCGGCGCGGGTACTGGCCGTGCGTGGCCCGGTGCAGAGCCAGGCCGACGGCCAGCCCCATCGCGAGGTGATCGAAGGCGACCTGCTGCGGATCGGGCAGGAACTGGTCACCGGCGAGGATGCCAGCGTCACCGTGGTGTTTGCCGATGATTCGCGGCTGCAGCTGCGCGAGCGTTCGCGCCTGCGCTTCGACCAGCTCTCCCGCTACGGCCGCACCGGCATGGTCGATACCCGCCTGCGCCTGGAACAGGGGCGCGCCAGCAACCGGGTGACCCCGGCCAACGGCCCCGCCTCGCGCTACATCATCGATGCGCCGACGGCGACCAGCAGCGTGCGTGGCACCGTCTTCCGGGTCAGCGCCGGCCAGGACGGCCGCGGCGCGGCCACCGAAGTGCTGGAAGGCCGCGTGCAGGTCGGCAACCCCCGCGGCCAGCGCCTGGTCAGCCGCGGCCAGGCCACCCGCAGCCCCTCGCTCGACGCACGCCCGGCCGGCGTGGAGGCGCTGCTGCCCGCACCGGTGCTGTCGAGCGAACCGCAGCGGCTGGCCACCCTGCCCGCGGCGCTGGCCTGGCAGCCGGTAACAGATGCCGCCGGGTACCGGGTGGAGGTCGTCCGCGCCGACCAGCCGGAGGTCCTGCTGTTCGCGCGCGATACCGACGCCACCACACTCACCCTGCCCGATCTGCCGCCGGGCGAGCTGCGTCTGCTGGTCCGCGCGGTCAGCGCCGAGCAGGTGGAAGGACTGGATGCCGAGCAGGATTTCCAGGTGCGTGACCAGCCGGTCGCGCCGCTGACCGTGCGGCCGCTGCATGGCCAGACCATCAACAGCGCGCGGCCGCGCTTCGAATGGACCCGGGTGGCCGAGGCCGAGCGCACGGTGCTGCAGATCGCCCGCGATCCGCTGTTCCTCCCTCTCCTGCTCGAACAGGACACCCGCGCCACCCACCTGCGTCCCGTCCTGGACCTCCCCCCGGGCGAGTATGTCTGGCGCGTGGCGTCGGTGGATCGCAACGGCGACCGCGGGCGTTTCGGGCAGCCGCTGCCGCTGACCATCACCGACGAACCGGTCGACCCGGCGCTGCAGCCGCCGGAGGCCGCCAAAGGCCAACTGACGCTGCGCTGGCAGGCCGGCGAACCCGGTCAGCGCTATCGCGTGCAGTTGGACCGTCGTGGCGACTTCCGTGCCCCGCTGCTCGATCAGGAACTGGACCAGCCGGAGGTCTCGATCAAGCGCCCGTGGCACGGCACGCTGCACGTGCGCGTGCAGTACATCGATGAGGACGGTTACGCCGGTCCGTTCTCGCCGGCCCAGCAGATCGCCCTGCCGTGCCGGACCTGTTACGCCACCGGGGGCGGTGCGCTGTTGTTGTTGCTGCTGCTGTGACGCCCCTGCACCTGCCCTGGCCGCAACGCATCGCGCTGGCCGCACTGGTCGGCGCCCTGGCGGTCGCGGCCAGTCACTGGCAGTGGTTCTGGAAACAGGATGAGGTGGTCTACGACGCCTACGTCGGTGGCTGGGAATACACGCCCGACGCGCGCCTGCTGATCGTGGCCATCGACGACAACAGCCTGCAGCAGCTGGGCCAGTGGCCGTGGCCGCGCGGTACCCACGCGCGCCTGCTCGACCGGCTGACCGACGCCCGCGCCGCGCGCGTCGTGCTGGATCTGATGCTGTCCGAACCGGACCGCCAGGACAGTACCCAGGATGCCGAACTGGCGGCGGCGATCCGGCGCAACGGGCATGTGGTGCTGCCGGTGCTGGCCGCGCCCGCCAGTGGCCCGCGCATGGCCGAAGAACTGCTGCCGATTCCGCTGATCGCCGCCAATGCGGCCAGCCTGGGTCACAGCGACATCGAAGTCGACGGCGATGGCGTCGCCCGCGGCCTGTACCTCACGGCCGGTATCGGCTCACCGCACTGGCCGGCCCTTGGCTTGGCGCTGGCGGACACCCACGGCCCGCTGCCCGGGCTGCACGATGATCAGCCGGACCTGGTGTCGCCGTACCAGTGGCGCCGCGACCACTACGTACGCGTGCGCTACGCCGGTCCGCCCGAACGCTTCCCGCAGGTCTCCTACGCCGATGTGCTCAACGGCGAGGTCGATCCGGCGCTGCTGCGCGGCCGCCTGGTGCTGGTCGGCATGACGGCAAGCGGGATCGCGCCGCGCCTGCTGACCCCAACCACCCGCGAGCGCTGGATGAGTGGCAGCGAGTACCAGGCCAACGTCGCTTCGATGCTGCTCGCCGACAAGGTGATCAATCCCCTACCGCCAGCGTGGCAGAGCGCCCTCAGCGGGCTGCTGGTGGCCCTGTGCTGCCTGTTGTTGACCCTGCCGCGGGCGTGGCTGAGCGGCGTGCTCGCCCTGCCGTTGACGTTGCTGGCGAGCTTCGTGCTGCTGCGCGCCGGCAACCTGTGGTTCGCACCGGCCGCCGCCTTGATCGGCATGCTGGCGGTGATCCTGGCCTGGACGCTGTGGCGGGTCAGCGCCTGGCGCCGCCAGGCCAACAGCGATGCACTCACCGGGCTGGGCAACCGGCTGCGCTTCGAGCAGACCCTGCAGGCCGAGCACGATGCCGGCCGCCGCAGCGGACGGCCGCTGAGCCTGGTGCTGATCGACGTGGATCACTTCAAGCGCCACAACGACGATTTCGGTCATCAGGCCGGCGACACCGTGCTGCGCCGGATCGCGCAGGAGATCCGGGCGCACGCGCGCCGGCCCCGCGACATGGCCGCGCGCTTTGGCGGCGACGAGTTCGCGCTGATCCTGCCCGACACCACGCCGGAAGGCGCAGTACAGGTGGTGCAGGATCTGGTCGCACGGGCGCAGGCGCTGGAAATCCCCGCCGGCCACGGCACGACCACGCACATCACGGTAACCGTCGGCGTGTTCACCCGGGTGCCGACGCCCGGCACCGAGCCGCGGCACTTCTTCGAAGGCGCCGACGCCGCGCTGTACCGGGCCAAGGGAGCCGGACGGAATGGGTATGCGGTCGATGACGGCGGGCCGGGCTGACCCCCCAAGGCACCCATACGCAGGCGAATGGTAGACTCCGGTCACCCTCAGCACCGAGATGCGATCCGAATGAAGGCCTCCGTCTTCCGCCTTGGCCTCAACCTGTGGCCGCCGTTCCTGTTCACGGGCATCCACGTGACCACGGTCAGCCCGGACTACCGCCATGTACGCGTCGAACTGCGCATGCGCCCGTGGAACCGCAACTACGTGGGCACCCACTTCGGTGGCAGCCTGTTCGCGATGACCGATCCGTTCTGGATGCTCACCGTGATGCAGAACCTGGGGCGCGATTACTACGTCTGGGACCGCGCGGGGGAGATCGAATTCCTCAAGCCGGGCCGCGGGACGGTGGTTGCCGAGTTCCGGCTGGACGAGGCGCTGCTGGATCAACTGCGTGCGGCCACTGCCAGCGGGGAAAAGTACCTGCACTGGTTCAGCAATGACATTGTCGATGCGAAAGGCGAAGTGATCGCCCGCGTGCGCAAGCAGGTCTACCTGCGCCTCAAGCCCGAGGCGCGCCAGCGCGCGGGATGAGTCATCGCGCGCTTGCTATGCTCGCGCGCCCGCTTCACCCCACGGACGACCATGCGCCTGCCCCTGCTCGCTGCCCTGCTGCTCACTGCCCTGCCCGCGTTCGCGCAGGAACTGCGGATCCCACCGGTCGACTATCCGGTATTGCCCGCCCACGCCACCCGGGCCGAAGGTTTCGTGCCGTCAGGATGGCGCATCGAGCAGCAGCTTCGCGGCGATCTCAACGGCGACAAGCGCGATGATCTCGTTCTGGTGCTGCGCCAGCAGGACCCGCGCAACATCGTCGAACACGATGGCTTCGGCATCAGCCCGCTGGACAGCAATCCACGCATCCTCGCCATCGCCTGGGGCACGCCGGCCGGCTACACGCTCGCTGCGCAGAACCACACATTGATCACCCGCCACGAGGCCCCGAACCTGTCCGATGTGTTCGACGACGGCGACGGCGTATCGATCGTGGGCGGCACGCTGCGCACCACGCTGTTCTTCTTCTCCAACGCCGGCAGCTGGTCGACCGGCTCGGCCAGCTACACCTTCCGCTGGCAGAACGGTGCCTTCGCGTTGATCGGCTATGACCGCAACACGATGATGCGCAACTCCGGGCAGACCGAAAGCCTGAGCATCAATTACTCGACCCGCCGCGTGCGCCATGCCGCGGGCAGCATCGAATCGGACCAGGACAGCGTGCGCTGGGAGACCCTCGCCTCGCCACGCCGCTGGACGCTGGAGACGGTAGGCGATGGCAGCGACTTCGACCCCTTCGGTCCGGCGCAGGATCGGTAAGCACTGCGTCGCCGCACGCCTCTTATCGTGCGGGCGCGCGCATCGGCACCTGCACTGTCGGCCCGGCCTCGTCCATCTCCACACGCCGATCGACCTGCAGCCACTGGCCATCGTCGCTGAGTACCGGTGCGCGCGTGGGCGAACGCAGCGCCTCGGGCAAGCGCTTCAGCGTCTGCGATGATGCCGTGGGCTGCTGCCGCAGCCAGCGCTGCGCGGCGACCAGGCGCAGCATCGCGGCGGCATCCTGCGGGCGGCCGGCATACTGCCGCATGTCCGGCCCGCCGATGTTGGCCACGGCACAGCCCAGCGGATTGGCGATGCAGGCAAAGCGATCCTGCGCGGGCCCGGGAATGGGCGTGGGCGCGTCGCGCGCTGCTACCAGTTCTGCACTGGCGGCGCACGCCCACGCATAGCGGGGCGCCATGCGCGCCAGAGTGCGCGGCACATCCAGCAACAGGCGATGGTCGTCAGGGTTCCCAGTGGACGGCCGCACGCCCGCCCGGGCCAACGCGAACTCACCGCGCATCGCCGTGCACAGGCTCTGCTCGCCGGCCGTCATCGGCGCCAGTGCCGCCGCGCAGACCGCAGGCAGTGCAGCGTCGGCGGGCAGTTCAACCAGCATGTCCGCCAGCAGCCGCGCGTTGCTCTCCACCATCGCCGCGCCGACCATGCTGGTGATCAGCGTATCGCCCTGCCCCGTCATCGCCCGACCACTGAGGATGTCCGCGCAGGCACCGGCAAGTGCGGTGCCACTGTCGCCCCGTACATGCGCCAGCGCGTGGGCTGACAGCGGATCAAGCAGCGGCTGAAAGACGGGCAGCGGCGCCATCGGGTCCGTGCCGAATGGCTCGAACGGGGAGACGAAGTGACCGTAGCCGGCCAGCGCGGCCACGCGCTGGTGAAGCGCATCGTGGCCGGCATGCGTGGCGGCGAACCCCTCGGGGTCCGCACGCACCGCTGCAAGACAGCCGACACCCCGGCGGCCACAACGCGCCAGCGCCGACAGCGGGACCGCGGGGAACCGCCCTTCCGCGCTGGACGCTAGCGGCCGCTGGCCAGGCGTGCCGTTGCGCCAGCGCTCGACATCCTGTGCGATCAGGGTCTCGCGCCCGCGGGCATCCAAGCCGTCGTAGCGCAGGGTCCACAACGCGGTGAAGCCGTTCTCACCAGGCCTGGGCAGCGGCGCCTGCAGCAGCCGCATCGCCTCACGCTGCTCGGCCGGCAGCGGCCAGAAGCGCGAAGCCGCCCAGAGCCCCGCCACGGCCAGCACCAGGCTCAGGATCGAGATGCCCACCCATTTCAGTCCATTCCTCACCACAGCATTCTCCCCAGACCCCGCGTCCTGCGGGGATGGGCAGCGTAAACCGGGCATCGCCGCCGCTACAATGCGCAGATGTCGCCCGAAGCCCCCCAACTCGTTCCGCGTCCCTCCCTGCAGCGCCTGTTCCTGACCGGCCTGCTGACCCTGCTGCCGATCTGGCTGACCTGGGTGGTGGTCAAATTCGTGTTCGTGCTGCTTTCGGGCATTTCCAGCCCGCTGGTGGTGCCGCTCTCCGAGCAGATCGCCGCCTCGTTCCCGCATTACCTGGGCTGGATCAAGGTCGAGTGGATGCAGGACATCATCGCCCTGGCCGCCACGCTGCTGGTGATTCTCTCGGTGGGCGTACTCAGCCGCCGCGTGATCGGCCAGCGCCTGCTGCGCTGGTTCGGTGCGGTGATCAAGCGCATCCCGTTGGCCAGCATCATCTACGACAGCGCCAAGAAACTGCTGGACATGCTGCAGACCGAACCGGGCAGCACGCAGCGTGTGGTGCTGATCGACTTCCCGCATCGCGACATGAAGTCGGTCGGCCTGGTGACGCGGGTGATGAAGGAAGAAGGCAGCGGCCGCGAGCTGGCCGCCGTATACGTACCCACCACCCCCAATCCGACCTCGGGCTATCTGGAAATCGTGCCGGTTGAGCTGCTCACGCCCACCGACTGGACCGTGGACCAGGCGATGAGCTTCATCATCTCCGGCGGCGCGGTCGCCCCGGAAACCATGCCGTTCACCCGCGCCGGCGATCGTTGAGCATCGCGGCAGCAGCATGCTGCCGCAGCTGACTGGCCGCCGTACATGACAAACCTGACCGGGGGCCGATGCTGGCCGTACGCAGGCGAATCGGGCAAGCTCCCGTGTCTGTGCGTTTACGGAAACAGCCGATGCCCCACCCCGCCCGCGCCCTGGCGCTTGCCATTGCCGTACTGATGGCCTTCAGCGCTGCCGCTCCGGCCGAAGCTGCCAAGAAGAAGGCCACCCGGCCCGCAGCGGCCCAGTCCCGGCCCGCTGCCAAGCCCAAGGCCAAGCCGCGTGCACGCCCAGCCGCCGCCCCTGCCCGCCAGCCGCTGGTGCGCCAGCAGACCAAGGCCGCGCAGCTGGACCGGATCTACGATGAGTACTGGGATGCCTCGATGCGGCTCAATCCGCTGCAGGCCACCTTCCAGGGCGACAGCCGCCACAACGATCAGCTGCCCAACATTCTTTCCGCCGCCTACCGGCAGCAGTCGCATGACTTCACCGTGGAGTGGCTGGGCAAGGTCGAGAAGATCGGGCCGGACGGCCTGACCGGCCAGGACCTGCTCAGCTACGAAATCTTCGTGCGCGACGCGCGCATGTCGCTGGCCGCCGAGCAGTTCCCCGGCTGGATGCTGCCGGTGAGCCAGTACTACAACCTCGGCAGCATCATGGCCATTCTCGGCTCCGGCTCCGGTGCGCAGCCGTTCAACACGGTGCAGGATTACGATGGCTGGTCGCGCCGCTCGCTGGGCATTCCGGCCCTGTTCGAGCAGGCCATCGCCAACATGCGCCAAGGCATGGCCGCCGGTGTGGTGCAACCGCGTGACCTGATGGAAAAAGTACTGCCGCAGCTGGATGCGGTGATCAAGCCGACCGCGGAAGAGAGCATCTTCTGGGGGCCGGTGCGCAATCTGCCCGACGATTTCCCGGCGGCCGACAAGGCGCGCATCACGGCCGAATACAAGCGCATGATCGAGTTCCGCATCATGCCGTCCTATCGCGCCCTGCGCGGCTTCATCGCCACCGAGTACCTGCCGGCCGCGCGCAGCACCGATGGCCTGGCCGGCCTGCCCGGCGGCAAGGCCTGGTATGCGCAGACCATCGTGCAGAGCACCGCCTCCACGCTGACGCCCGAACAGATCCATGCCCTGGCCGAACAACGCGTGGCCACACTGCAGGCGCAGATCGCCACGATCATGAAAGACAACAAGATCCGTGGCTCGCAGCAGAAACTGCTGCGCACCATGCGCACCGACCGCGATTTCCAGTACGCCAACGCCGATGCGCTGCTCAACCGCTACAAGCAGCTGCAGAGCCAGGTCAACGCGCGCCTGCCGACGCTGCTCGGCACGCTGCCCAAGGCCCCGATGGAGATCCGCGCGGTCGAGCCCGAACGCGCGGCCACCGCCGGGGCGGTGAGCTACCAGCAACCATTGCCGGACGGGATGCGCCCGGGCGTGCTGTACATCAACACCGGCGATCTGCCGAGCCGCCGCCGCTGGTCCGCACCGATGCAGTTCCTGCATGAGGGCATTCCCGGCCATCACGTGCAGCTGGGCCTGCAACAGGAGCTGGACAAGCTGCCACGCTTCCGTCGTCTGGGCGGCGATATCGCCTTCGTGGAGGGCTGGGGCCTGTATGCCGAATCGCTGGGTGAGCAACTGGGCGTCTATCAGGATCCCTACGAGCGGATCGGCTATCTGCAGGCCGCGCTGACCCGTGCCGCGCGCATGTCCGCCGATACCGGCGTGCACGCGCAGGGCTGGAGCAAGCGCCAGGCCGTGGACTATCTGGTCAAGACCGCGGACATGAGCGCCAGCGATGCCACCGCGGAAGTGGAGCGCTTCATGGCCCTGCCCGGGCAGACCCTGGCCAATGGCCTGGGCGAGCTGAAGATGATGGAGCTGCGCGACAAGGCCAAGGCCTCACTGGGGGCACGTTTCGACGCGCGTCGCTTCCATGAGGAAGTGCTGCGCGACGGCTCGATGCCGCTGGATATTCTGGACGCCAAGATCGCCCGCTGGATCGCCAGCCAGAGTGGCGCGGCCACGCCCGCGCCCTGAACCCTGAAGGAAACCGAGCATGCACATCGTCGGGCATCTGCGTGTGTGGATCAGCGCGATGTGCATCGCCGGCAGCGGCACCGTCATCGCAGCGCCGGTGCTGACGCCACCGGATCCGGGCATCGATGCGCTGATGCAGCGCTACGACGGCCAGGTCCCCGGCGCGGCGGTACTGGTGCTGCACGACGGCCAGCCGGTGTTCCGGCGCGGCTACGGGCTGGCGGTGCTGGAAGATCGCACCGCGGTGACCGCGCAGACCAATTTCCGCCTGGCCTCGGTCAGCAAGCAGTTCACCGCCGCGGCGATCCTGCTGCTGGCCGAGGATGGTGCGCTGGGCCTGGATGACCCACTCAAGCGCTGGCTGCCCTCGTTGCCGGCGGCCGCCGATGCCATCACCCTGCGCCAGCTGCTCAGCCACACCAGCGGCCTGATCGATTACGAAGACCTGATGGCCACCGACGCGTCCGCGCAGGTGCGTGACCCGGATGTGCTGCACCTGCTGGAAGGCCAGGATCGGACGTACTTTGCACCGGGCACAGCCTACCGTTACAGCAACAGCGGCTACGCGCTGCTGGCGCTGGTGGTCGGCAAGGCCTCCGGCACCGATTTCGCCAGCTTCCTGCGCCAGCGGATTTTCCTGCCGCTGGGCATGCGCGACAGCGTGGCGCATCAGGACGGCGTGGACGATATCGCGCGCCGCGCCTATGGATACAGCGAGCGCGACGGGCGCTGGCAGCGCACCGATCAAAGCCCGACCAGCGCAGTGCTCGGCGATGGTGGCGTGTATTCCTCGCTGGATGACCTGGCGCGCTGGGATGCGGCGCTGTATGACCAGCGCCTGTTGAAGGCGACATCGTTGAAGCAGATGTTCTCCCCTGCCACCCCCACCGCCGAGACGGACGTGCCGTTCTACGGTTTCGGCTGGCGGCTCAACGGTGGCGCGCAGTGGCACAGCGGCGAGAGCATCGGCTTCCGCAACGTGATCCTGCGCTATCCGGCGCAGCGCCTCACCGTGATCGTCCTCAGCAACCGCAATGCCCCCGAACCCTATCCGCTGGCGCTGCAGATCGCCCGGCGCTGGCTGGATACTCTGCAATGAACGCTTCTGACACTTCCCCACTGATCGGCATCCACCACGTGGCCCTGATCTGCGCCGATTACGCCCGCTCCAGAGACTTCTACACCCGGGTGCTCGGCCTGCAGGTGATCGCCGAAAACCACCGCGCGGCGCGCGACTCCTGGAAGCTCGATCTGGCCCTGCCCGATGGCAGCCAGCTGGAGCTGTTCTCGTTCCCGGGCGCGCCCACACGGCCCAGCCGCCCCGAGGCGCAGGGCCTGCGCCACCTGGCCTTCCGCGTGCACACGCTGGAGCCCATGATCGCCCGCCTGACCGCGGCCGGGGTGGCCTGCGAACCGATCCGGGTGGACGAGTACACCGGCCGCCGCTTCACCTTCTTCGCCGACCCGGACGACCTGCCGCTGGAGCTGTACGAGATCCCGGCCGACGCGGGCTGAAGCGTGCACCCGGCACGTTCCGTACCGGAGCGAATGGGTATACAGTCGGCCCTGTACCGGCCACCTGCGCCGGCGTTCACGGACATCCCTGGGAGGGGAACATGCGCAAGACCTTCAAGACCCTGTTGCTGGCGCTGCCGCTGATGATGGCCGCGATGTCGGCCAGCGCCGCCGCCGGCGCCCCCCGCCGCGGGGAGCCCCACCCCCCCCAGAACCGCCATGGTAACTGGATAG
>NZ_JASCOO010000043.1:0-34074 GCF_029959485.1 Stenotrophomonas sp. PS02301 | reverse complement strand
GCGTTCCCCGGCCCTGCGCCGGGGAACGCGGTCTCCGATGCCGCGGCCATGTCGGGCAGCCGATGGAAGGCAGCCGACCAACGGTCGGCTCTACCGGCGGTATGCTCTGCAGATTCTGGGAGGGAACATGGCCACCACGACCGTCGCACGCCCGATCGACCGCTATTTCACCAGTTATTCCGACGACCACCGCAATGCGCTGAACCAGCGCATCCACGTCGTGGCCGTCCCGGCGATCGCATGGTCGGTGATTGCCCTGCTGTGGTGCCTGCCGCCGCTGATCACCTGGTTCCAGAACGGAATCTGGGCCGGCCTGGCGATGTTCGCCGCCTGGTGCTTCTACAACCGCCTGTCGCGCACGCTGGGCTACGGCATGCTGGCGTTCTTCTTCGTCAGCGGCTGCGTCTGCCGGCTGCTGGAAGCCGAAATCGGGCTGGTGAACCTGTTCTGGCTGGCCCTGGGCGTCTTCGCCGTGGCTTGGGTCGCGCAGTTCATCGGCCACAAGCATGAAGGCCGCAAGCCGAGCTTCCTGACCGATCTGGTCTACCTGCTGATCGGCCCGCTGTGGGTGCTGGCCAAGCTCTACCGCCGGATGGGTTGGCGCTACTGACCGCTTTTTCCTGAACGAGCGAGGACGCTCACCAGCAGTCCACGCCGGACCGTCCAGCATCGTGCCCAGTGACCTTTCGAGCGACGGTCACCGTTCATCTTCGTGCACATCCACGCGGTCCCGCAGGCCCTGCGACGACTGGTTCCAGACCCGTTTCGACGGGCGCCGGGAGGCCACAGTCGGCAAAGTCGCCAGCGGGTCTCCATACGGCCGCCGACGCGCCCGAATGGGACCGCGCGCCGCCCTGAAAAAATGAATCAGCGCACGTTACATGCAATTGAGGGCGTATTCGGGTGTATCGGCAGCAATTGCCTGCCTGTTAGACTGAACGACCTGCTCGTGAATCCCGCATTCCCTGCATGAATCCTAGTCTGCTCCTGCTGCTCGCCCTGCCCTTCCTGATGGCAGTGGCCGTCGCTTCATTCCGCCGCACCTCCCGCTCCACGGCCGCCTGGGTAGCCGCGGCCGCTCCGCTGGGAGGACTGGCGCTGTTGGCGACGATGACCCCGGCCATCATGGACGGCGGGATCGTCCGCAGCTACGGGGAGTGGATACCGCAGATCGGCCTAGCCTTCTCGCTGCGCCTGGATGGCCTGGCCTGGATGTTCGCCGGGATGGTGCTGGCGATCGGCGCATTGGTGGTGATGTACGCCCACTACTACCTCAGTGCCCGCGACAGCGCCCACCGCTTCTACTGCTACCTGCTGCTGTTCATGGGCGCCATGCTGGGCATGGTGCTCTCGGGCAACCTGTTGCTGTTGATGGTGTTCTGGGAAATGACCAGCATCAGCTCGTTCCTGCTGATCGGCTTCTGGTCGCACCGCCAGGATGCTCGCGAGGGCGCCCGGATGGCCCTGGTGGTCACCGGCGGCGGCGGTCTGGCGCTGCTCGGCGGCGTGCTGCTGATCGGCCGCATCGTGGGCAGCTTCGAGCTGGATGCGGTGCTCGCCGCCGGCGATCTGATCCGCGCCAGTTCGCTGTACCCGTATGCCCTGTTCCTGGTCCTGGCCGGCATCTTCACCAAGAGCGCCCAGTTCCCGTTCCACTTCTGGCTGCCGCACGCGATGGCCGCGCCGACGCCCGTCTCGGCCTACCTGCATTCGGCGACGATGGTCAAAGCCGGCGTGTTCCTTCTGGCGCGGTTGCACCCGGCGCTGGCCGGGACCGATCTGTTCTTCTATACGGTCAGCGGCATCGGGGCGATCACCCTGCTGATCGGCGCCTGGAACGCGATCTTCCAGCATGACCTCAAAGGCCTGCTGGCCTATTCGACGATCTCCCATCTGGGCCTGATCACCATGCTGTTCGGCCTGTCCACGCCGATGGCGGTGGTGGCCGGCGTGTTCCACATCCTCAACCACGCCACCTTCAAGGCCTCGCTGTTCATGGCCGCCGGCATCATCGACCATGAAACCGGCACCCGTGACATGCGCAAGCTGGGCGGGTTGCGGCGGTTGATGCCGATCACCAGCGCGCTGGCGATCATCGCCTCGCTGGCGATGGCCGGTATTCCGCTGCTCAACGGCTTCCTGTCCAAGGAAATGCTGTTCGCCGAAGCGCTGACCGCGGGCGGCCCGGAAACCATGCGCGTGGTGATGTCGATCGCCGCGCTGCTGGCCGGCGTGTTCGGCGTGGCCTACAGTCTGCGCTTCGTGCACGACACCTTCTTCGGCAACGGCCCACACGATCTGGACCGCGTCCCACATGAGCCGCCGCGCTTCATGAAGGTGCCCGTGGAGATCCTGGTCGTGGTCTGCGTGGCCGTCGGCGTCGCCCCGGCGATCACCATCGCCCCGGTGCTGCATGCGGCCGCCTCCTCGATCCTGGGCGCGGCAATGCCGGCCTACAGCCTCTCGGTCTGGCACGGCTTCAACACCCCGTTGATGATGAGCATCGCCGGCGTGATCGGCGGTATCGCGCTGTACTTCGGCCTGCGCCGCCTGATCAACCTGCATGCGGTGGTCAGTCGCAGCATCGGCCGCAATATTTTCCACAAGCAGCTGGACCTGGTGTTCGGCTTCGCCCACCGCCTCACCCAGGGCCTGGCCAACGGCAGCCTGCAGCGCATGCTGATGGCGCTGGTGGTGGTGGCGATCATCGTCGCCGTGGCACCGTTCGTGGCCAATCCGGCCTCGCCCAACTGGCCCTCGCCGCAGCCGATCCCGCTGTTGGGCTGGGCCCTGTGGCTGGTGATGATGGCCTGCGCGCTGGGCGCACTGTTTGTCTACCGGCAGCGCCTGCTGGCGGTGCTGGTCGTCGGCGGCGTCGGCCTGATGGTGTCGCTGACCTTCGTGTTCCTCTCCGCGCCGGATCTGGCCCTGACCCAGCTGCTGGTGGAGATGGTCACCCTGGTGCTGATGCTGCTGGGCATGAACTACCTGCCGATCCAGTCGCCACCGGAGAAGTCGGTCTGGCGCAAGCGGCGCGATGCGGTGATCGCGATCGTCGCCGGTGGCGGCCTGGCCGCGATGGCCTACACCGCCATGACGTTGCCGCCCAACACCATGGCCGGCGAACTGCTGGCGCGCGCGCTGCCGGAAGCCTATGGGCAGAACGTGGTCAACGTGATCCTGGTCGACTTCCGTGGCTTTGATACCTTCGGTGAAATCACCGTGTTCGGCATCGCCGCGCTGGTGGTGCACGCCATGCTGCGCCGCTCGCGGATGGCGCCGGAACAGATCATGCCCGGCCCGCCGATCAAGCTGCCCGTACCGGCCGATCTGGCCCAGATCATGTTCCCGCTCACCCTGACCGTCTCGATCTTCCTGTTCCTGCGCGGCCACAACGCGCCCGGCGGCGGCTTCATCGCCGGCCTGGTGCTGGCCGTGCCGCTGCTGATCCAGTACGTCATCCAGGGCACCACCTCGGTGGAATCGCGCTTCGGCTTCGATTACATCCGCTGCATCGGTGCCGGCCTGCTGATCGCCATCCTCAGTGGCTGCGCGTCGATGCTGTTCGGCGTGCCGTTCCTGACCAGCGGCCATCTGGACCTGCACATTCCGCTGATCGGCGAGGTACCGCTGGCCAGCGCGATCGGCTTCGATACCGGCGTGTACCTGGTGGTATTTGGTGGCGTGATGCTGATGCTCTCGATGATGGGCACGATCAAGCCCTCGCGCACCCGCAATGCCCGTAAAGGCGAAATCGATCCCAACCGCCGTTCGGCAAAAACCGGGGAGATGCACTGATGGAACTGGCTCTGGCAAGCGCCATCGGCGTGCTGAGCGCGATCGGCATCTACCTGTTGCTGCGCGCGCGCAGCTTCGATGTGATCCTCGGCATGACCTTCCTGTCGTATGCGACCAACCTGCTGATCTTTGCCGGCGGCCGGCTGGTGCAGGGCAAGGCGCCGGTGCTGCGTGAGGGCATCGACAGCGATCTGGGCAACTACACCGATCCGCTGCCGCAGGCGCTGGTGCTGACCGCCATCGTGATCGCGTTCGCGATGACGGCGGTCAGCATCGTGCTGGCGATGCGCAGCCGCAGCGACAACCACAGCGACCACGTAGACGCGCACGAAGAAGAAGAGCTTCCCGCCGATACCGCGCCGGGCCGGGAGGGCGGCGCATGAACCATGCGGTGATCCTGCCCATCCTGATTCCGCTGTTCGGCGCGGCCTGCTCCCTGTTCGTCGAGCATCGCCGCTACGGGCCGAAGGTGCAGCGCACGGTGGCGTGGACCACGCTGACCGCGCTCGCCGCAGCCGTCGCGCTGCTGTTCGCGCAGACCGCTGACGGCAGCATCGCGGTGTACCTGCTGGGTGACTGGCCCTCGCGGCTGGGCATCGCGCTGGTGGCCGACCGCCTCTCGGCATGGATGCTGGTGACCACACTGCTGCTGGCCATCCCTTGCCTGCTGCACGCCTGCTCGGGCTGGGACCGCCGCGCGCCGCACTTCCATGCCTTGTTCCAGTTCCAGCTGGTCGGCCTCAACGGCGCGTTCCTGACCGGCGATATCTTCAATCTGTTCGTGTTCTTCGAGGTGATGCTGATCGCCTCCTATGGCCTGCTGCTCAGCGGCGGGCGCGGCCTGCGCATGCGCATCGGCCTGCACTACGTGGTGTTCAACGTCACCGCCTCCACCCTGTTCCTGATCGCACTCGGCCTGCTGTACGCCTCGCTGGGCTCGCTCAACATGGCCGAACTGTCGCAGCGCATCGCTGAAGTGCCGGCCTCGCACCTGACCCTGGTCAAGGCGACCATGGGGCTGTTGCTGCTGGTGTTCTGCAGCAAGGCCGCGCTTATGCCGCTGTATCTGTGGCTGCCCGAAGCGTATGCGCGTGCGCCGGCCGCGGTGGCGGCGCTGTTCGCGATCATGACCAAGGTCGGCCTGTACGCGGTGCTGCGGGTCAGCACCCTGTGGTTCGGCGAGGGTGCCGGCCCGATGGCCGGCTACGGCAGCGAATGGCTGCTCTGGGCCGGTGTGGCCACCCTCGTGCTGGGCGGCCTGGGCGTGCTCGCTGCGGCACGCCTGCGCGTGCTGATCTCCTACCTGGTGGTGGTCTCGGCGGCGACGCTGTTCATCGCGTTCTCGGTGCGTACGCCCGAAGTGCTCTCGGCCGGCCTCTACTACCTGCCGCACAGCACCTTCGTGGCCGCCGCGCTGTTCCTCATTGCCGATCTGATCCGCCGCCGCCGCGGCGGTGCCAGCGATCGCAAGGAAGTCATCGCGCCGATGCCGGGCAAGGAAACGCCGGCGGTGCTGTTCCTGATCGGTGCGGTGTCGGTGGCGGGCCTGCCGCCGTTGTCCGGCTTCCTGGCCAAGGCTGCGCTGCTGGCCGGCATGCCGGCGCAGTACACCTGGGCGGTGTGGGCCGCGGTGCTGGGCAGCAGCCTGATGGTCATCGTCGGCCTGACCCGTGGCGGCATCCGCCTGTTCTGGCGCGTGCCGGTGGTCGAAGAAGGCGCACCCAAGCCGCGCAAGGCGCCGACGCGCACCGTGGAATTGTTCGCCGCCGCGCTGCTGCTCAGCTATGGCATCGCGATGAGCGTGTTCGCCGGCCCGCTGATGCAGCACACCGATGCGATGGCCACCCAGTTGCTGCAGCCCCAGGACTATGTGGGTGAACTGCGCGCCACCACGCCGGAGATCCGCCAGCCATGACGCGCAAGCCTTCCCTGTACAAGCGCATTCTGCCCTCGCCCTCGCTCAGCGTGATGGTCGTGGCGTTCTGGCTGTTGATGTCCGACAGCTTCACCCTGGGCCAGTTCGTGCTTGGCATGATCCTGGGCGTGGTGGTGCCGCTGTTCGCCGCCCGGCTGGACCGCGAGTTCGCGCGGATCGGCTCGCTCAAGCCCCTCCCCAAACTGTTGTTCGTGACCCTGTGGGACATCCTGATCTCCAACATCCGGGTGGCGATCCAGGTGCTGGGGCCGGAGCGCCGCATCCACCCCGGTTTCATCTGGCTGCCGCTGGATATCGCCAACATCCACGGCATCGCCGCGCTCACCAGCATGATCACGTTGACCCCGGGCACGGTCTCGGCCGCGTTGTCCGATGACCGCAGGTATCTGTTGGTGCACGTGCTGCATCTGGATGATCCGGATGAACTGATCCGGCAGATCAAATCCCGCTACGAAGCCCCGCTGATGGAGATTTTCCCATGACCGGATACATGTTCATCCAGACCACGATGGTGGTGTGCATGCACGTGGTCGGCCTGGCCATGCTGCTGGCCACCTGGCGCCTGCTGCGCGGCCCCACCGTGCCCGATCGCATCCTTGCGCTGGACACCTTGTCGGTGACGGCCATCGCTGAACTCATGTTGTTCGGCATGTACCTCAACTCGGCGGTGTACTTCGAAGCGGCGCTGATCATCGCCATGCTCGGCTTCGGCAGCACGGTGGTGCTGAGCAAGTTCGTGCTGCGCCGGGACATCGTCGAATGATCACCTTCATCCAGATCGTGCTGTCGATCCTGCTGCTGTTCGGCTGCTTCTTCATCCTGGTCGGCGCGCTCGGCCTGGTGAAGCTCTCCACCTTCTTCAAGCGCCTGCACGCACCGACCAAGGCCAGCACGCTGGGCGTGGGCTGCGTGCTGGTCGGCTCGGTCTGTTATCACATCTTCCTCGGCGAAGACCCGCAGCCGCGCGAGCTGCTGATCACCGTGTTCCTGTTCATCACCGCACCGATCAGTGCGCACATGATGGCCAAGGCCGCGTTGTCGCTGCTGATGGAAACCCGGCCGGACCTGCCGGGCCACAAGACCGCCAAGGAAGAACAGTTGCCGCCGCCGGAGCCGCGCCATCCGGGCGACACCGAGGGTGCCAAGGCCCCCGTTTCCCGGGACAGCCAGTAGAGCCGACCGCTGGTCGGCTGCAGGCATCGTGCCGGAGGGCAGCCGACCCACGGCCGGCGCTACGTAGTGCAACGTTCAGCCGCCCCAGACCAGCGCCAGTTCCAGTGCCACCCACCCCAGGAACGCCACCACCAGCACCGCGCCTTCGCGCCGGCTGATGGTCAGGTCACCGCGCAGCATCGGGTAGAGCACCAGCACGAAGGCGATCGCCGCCGGCAGCTCCAGTTTCACGAACGATCCGGGCAGCGCCAGCGGGCGCAATGCGGCCATGCCGCCGACCACCACCAGCAGGTTGAACAGGCTCGAGCCGATCACGTGGCCCAGCACCATGTCGCCCTGGCCACGGCGTGCCGCCGCGATCGCCGCAGCCACTTCGGGCAAGGCCGTGCCGATCGCCACCGGCAGCAGGCCGACCAGCAACGGTGACCAGCCCAGGCCGGCGCCAAACACCGGCGCGGCCTGCACGATCCAGCGCGCGCCGAAATACAGGCACACCGCCGCGAACAGCAGCCGCAGGAGGTTGAGGAACAGTCCCGTGCGGGTCATGGCGTAGCCGGCGATGCCCTCACGCACCGGCTCCACTTCCAGCCGCGCGCGGCGCAGCAGGAACACCAGCAGGCCGACAAAGGCGAGCAGCAGCACGGCCCCTTCCCAGCGCGCGATCACGCCATCCAGGCCGAACAGGATCAGCAGCGCACTGGCGGCGGCAAGACACACCAGCAAGGGCGAGAGCAGCCGCGCACGGACCAGCAGCGGCGCAGCGAGCGCCGCCAGGCCCAGGGTCAGGCCGAGGTTGACGATGTTGCTGCCCACCGCATTGCCCAGCGCGAGTTCTTCCGCGCCGACCACGAAGGCACGGGCGTTGACCACCAGCTCCGGCAGCGAGGTGCCGAAGGCCACCAGCAGCAACCCGGCCACGAACGGCGACGCGCCGAAGCGCTGGGCCAGACCCGAGGCGGCCCGGACGATGGAGTCGCCGCCCAGTGCCAACAGCACCAGGCCCAGCACGAACCAAACAGTGGCAGCGATCATCTGGTGCTCCCCGGTGACAGATGTGAGCCGATTCTAGGGCCAGCCCACGCCAAACAGTGAAGGCCCGCCCCGGCCCTGTGGCCGGCGCGGTGCCGATGGCTCAGGAGCAGCCTTCCACGTAATCGACCTGCGGGGTCTTGCCGACCCGCCAGGCGGTCACATTGCCATCGCCGTTGATCTCGAAGTTGACCAGCGCGCCGCCCTCGGTCGCCGGGCGCACGCGCAGGTTGTGGCCCTGCTCGTCGTACTTGTGCGGGGTCAGGTCGCCGCGATCCGGGTACAGCGTCTGCAGCTGGCCGAGCGACATGCCGACCTTGCCGCCACCGGGGGCGACGATGCGGTCGTTGCGCACGTCGTACCGGACCAGACGCTTGCCTTCGATCATGAAGATCACGTCCTCGGCCTGCGCGCCTTCCGGCCGCAGCGCATGGCAGTAGTCGTCAGCGACGTCGCCCTGCAGGGGTGTCTTCCAGGCCGCCCGGACCTCGTCCAAGGTGCTGCCCAGCGCCACCGGGCCGTAGCCATCCAGGCGTGCCGGACCCTGCGTATCCGTGCCTGGTGCCGCCGTGGCGGGCGCTGCCGGCGCGGTGTCCGCCGCCGGTGCAGGCACGGCCGCCTCGGCATCGGCCGACGGCGTCTCCGGCGTGCGCTCGCACGCGGCCAAGGCCAGCACCATCCCCACTGCCATCACGCTTCCCAGCTGTCTCATGCCTGCATCCTCCCGGTGAATGGGCGCAGCCTAGCGCGAGCGCTGTGTGGGCGACATGCACAGTGTCGCTGTCATCCGCGTTTCACCTGCCGCGTTCAGGCTCGGCCTGCACCGCATCGACCCCGCCCCCATGCAACCGCAGAAGACCGACCTCGCCCGCACCGCTTTGCAGGCCCACCGCGCGCCCTTGGACATGCGCCAGCGCCGGCTGTTGATCCTGTGCGACGGCCAGCGCGACGTGGTGCAGCTCGGCCAGCTGGTGGGCCCGGAAACCCCGGCGATGGTGATCCAGCTGATCCAGAGCGGGTATCTGGTGTTGAGTGCGGTGACACCGACCGCGGTGCCGGTGCCCGTGACCGAACGCCGCCGCTCGCTGGTGGCCGCCCGCATCTATCTGCTGGACATCCTGGAACTGCAGCGTCATCCGCAGGCAGCAGCGCTGTTCCACACCCTGCAGCAGGCCCGCAGCGACGACGCGGTCATGGCGGCGCTGCAGACCGCCTTGGACGCGCTGCCAGGCCTGACCTCCACCGGCTATGCCGAGCGGGTCCGGCAGCGGTTGCTGGAGGTGCTGCCGAAGGAGCATGCCGAGCGCTTCCAGATCGCGCTGGTTTGAGCCTGCGTCAGCCCGAGAAATTCGCCTTCAATCCCTGCCAGCAGTGCTGGTACCCGCGCTGGCGATGCGCCGCGTCCATCGCCTGTGCGGTGGGGCGGATCACGCCGCGGGTTTCAAACATGAAGGCCATGGTGTCCTTGATCACGTCCGGCCTGCTCAGGTCGGCCGCGGAGGCCTTCTCGAAGGTCGCCGCATCCGGGCCATGCCCGCTCATGCAGTTGTGCAGCGAGGCACCGCCGGGCACGAAGCCTTCGGCCTTCGCATCGTAGGCACCGTGGATCAGGCCCATGAATTCGCTGGCGATGTTGCGGTGGAACCACGGCGGGCGGAACGTGTTCTGCGCGACCAGCCAGCGCGGCGGGAAGATCGCGAAGTCCATGTTGCTGGTGCCCGGCGTGTCGCTGGGCGAATGCAGCACGAGGAAGATCGAGGGATCGGGATGATCGTGGCTGATCGAGCCGATCGTGTTGAAGCGGCGCAGATCGTAGCGGTACGGCGCGTAGTTGCCGTGCCAGGCGACCACGTCCAGCGGCGAATGATCGATATCCGCGCGCCACAGCTGGCCCTGGAATTTGGCAATCAGTTCGAACGCGCCGTCGATGTTCTCGAACGCGGCATGCGGCGTTTCGAAGTCACGCGGATTGGCCAGGCCGTTGGACCCGATCGGGCCCAGGTCGGGCAGCTTCAGCAGCGCGCCGAAGTTCTCACAGACGTAGCCGCGTGCGTCGCCGTCGGGCAGTTCGACACGGAAGCGCACACCGCGTGGAATCACCGCGATCTTCTGCGGTTCGATCTCGATCACGCCCATTTCGGTGAGCAGGCGCAGGCGGCCCAGCTGCGGGACGATCAGCAGCTCGCCATCGGCGTTGTAGAAATAGCGGCCCTGCATGTCGCGGTTGGCGGCATACAGGTGGATGCCCACGCCATGGTGGGCGTCGGGCGAACCGTTGCCCCCCATCGTGTACAGCCCCTCGATGAAATCCGTGGGCGTGCTGGGCAGCGGCAACGGATCCCAGCGCAACTGGTTGGGCGAGACCGCGCCCTGCGCGACGTCGCCGTGCAGGTGGGGCTGGAAAAAGGGGGTGAACTCGCCGTGGGTCACCGCGGGGCGGATGCGGTACACCCAGCTGCGGCGGTTGCTCCCCCGCGGCGCGGTGAACGCGGTGCCGGACAGCTGCTCGGCATACAGACCATGGGCGACACGCTGCGGGGAGTTCTGCCCCACCGGCAGTGCACCCGGCACCGCCTCGGTGGCGAACTCGTTGCCGAAACCGGTCTGATAGCCGCGCGATGACATCGGGTTGTTCATGGTCCTGCTCCGCCGGGGGCGTGGATGGCAAGGGAATACGGCCGATGGCACCCGCGCGGGCGCGGATGCCACCGTTGAAGCGTAGCGCGGGTGGCGGCCGAGTGCCTTACAGCACGCCGCGCTTCATCTGGTCGCGCTCGATGCTTTCGAACAGCGCGGTGAAGTTGCCTTCGCCGAAGCCTTCGTTGCCCTTGCGCTGGATGATCTCGAAGAAGATCGGGCCGATGCAGTTGGTGGTGAAGATCTGCAGCAGTTTGCGCTGTTTGGTCTCCGGGTCGGCATCGATCAGGATCTTGTTCTTCGCCAGTCGGGCCACGTCTTCACCGTGGTTGGGCACGCGCATGTCGATCACATCGAAATACGTGTCCGGCGTATCCAGGAACTCCACGCCCTGGGCGCGCATCGCCTCCACGGTGTCGTAGATGCTCTCGGTAAAGCAGGCGATGTGCTGGATGCCCTCGCCCTTGTAGGCGTCGAGGTATTCGTTGATCTGGCTCTTCGGATCGGACGATTCGTTGAGCGGGATGCGCACGATGCCGTCCGGGGCGGTCATCGCCTTGGACACCAGGCCGGTCTTGAGGCCCTTGATGTCGAAGTAGCGGATCTCGCGGAAGTTGAACAGGCGCTCGTAGTAATCCGACCACTGCTGCATGTTGCCGAAGTACAGGTTGTGCGTCAGGTGGTCGATGAAGGTCAGCCCGAAGCCCTTCGGGCGCGGGTCCACACCCTCGATCGGCGCGTAATCGGTATCGAACATGCTGCCGTTGGCGCCGTAGCGGTCGACCAGGTACAGCATGCAGTCGCCGATGCCCTTGATGATCGGGGCGGCGACGGCGCGGGTCTCGGGCTTGAAGTCGATCGCTTCGGCACCGTTGCCCAGGGCCATCTGGTAGACCTCATCGCCCGGCTTCTTGAAGCGGATGGCGAAACCGCAGGCGCACGGGCCGTGCTTCTCGGCGAAGTCCGAGGCGAACGAATCCGGCTCTTCGTTGACCAGGAAATTCACGTCGCCCTGGCGATAGACCGTGATCGCACGCTGCTTGTGGCGCAGCACGGCGGTGAAGCCCATCTTGCGGAAATAGTCGTGCAGTTCCGCGCCACGGCCGGCCGGGGCGGCGAACTCGACGAACTCGAAACCATCGATGCCCATCGGGTTTTCGAAGGTGGTGACCTGCATGCCCGGATCGGGTGCGAAGGACGCGGTGCTCGTTTGGCTGGTCATGCTGTGGCTCCAAAGCAGTCCGCATCGGAAAAAACCAGGTGCGGTAGGAAGGCAGACCCGCGAGAATGCGGAGTCCGGAACGTAGGTTATAGTTTCACATGAAACCACCATCAAGGTGCACCGCAGCATGAGCCCGCCCGATCCCAGCAGTCACAGCATCCGCGCATCGCACGCCCTGCTCGATCTGGAGCAGTTCCTGCCGTACCGGCTGAGCGTTCTGTCCAACCGCGTCAGCGGCAACATCGCCAAGCTGTACGGCGACCGTTATGGCCTGGCGATCCCCGAGTGGCGGGTGATCACGGTCCTGGCGTTGTATCCGGGCTCGTCGGCCAGCGAGGTGTCCGATCGCACCGCGATGGACAAGGTCGCGGTCAGCCGCGCCGTGGCCAGACTGCTCGAACGGGGCTTCATCAAGCGTGAAACCCATGGCGATGACCGCCGCCGCTCGGTGCTGGCGCTGTCGGCGGCCGGATTCGAGGTGTACGAGACCATCGCGCCGCTGGTGATCGACATCACCCGCAAGCTGATGTCCGTGCTCAGCGAGGACGAAGAACAGATGCTGGAGACGCTGATCCTGCGCCTGGCCGGGGAAGGCCTGCAGCGGATGGACGAGTAGCCAGCGACCGTTGGTCGTTGCGGCTCAGCTCAGGTGCTTGCGCCGCGCATGCACCCACGGCGCGGCCAGCGCGCCGATGGCACCGCCGGCAAACCCCAGCGAGGCGGCCACGGCGGCCGCTTCGATCGCACCCGGCAGAGCCAGCGCGGCGACCACCAGCAGCAGCGATGGCAGGCCGATGAAGGTGGCCATGAAGTAGCGCCAGCGCGGTGACCACGTACCGATCTGGAGCAGGCTGACCGGCATCCAGGCTTCGCCTGAGGCGTCCTGGGCAACCTTCGCGGCCACCTTGCCCAGGTCCGCTTCGACCGGCCCCTTGCCACCACGCGCGGCAGCCAACATCGCCGCCACCTCGTCAACCGCCGGGAAGCTGGTCGGCCAGGTCTGCGGGGCGTTGACCCCGTAGGCAGTCAGCAGCGGCACGCTGATCCAGGGTGCCAGCAAGGGCCGTACCTTGCGGCGGTCCATCACGCACCAGATCTGGGTCATGCCATGCGCGGTGACGCTGTACAGCGCCAGCTGCGCCGCCGCCGGATAAGGCAGCAGGTGCACGCGGGCGGCCATGCTGTCGTAGCCCATCTCACGCAGGAAGCCCGGGCGGGTACGTCCCTCGTGCGCCCAGGCCAGGCCGAGCGCGCCGACCAGATACACCTCGGCCGGATCCTTCGTGCCGGCGGTGGCGCGGTCATCGCTGGCCAGGAAGAACGCCAGCGATTTGGGTTCGGCGACATCGAGCTGGTCCCAGCGCCCGGCGTCGCCCAGCACATGTTTGAGCGGCAGGCGCGCCGGGGCGGTTTCGTCCTTGCTGGCGTTCTGCAGGAACGGCACCACGCTCAGCACGAAGCCCTGCAGGTCCACGCCGCGCAGGCCGCTGCCCTGCCACTCGGCCGGGATCAGGCCGGGCAGCGTGCCCTGGCGTGCCAGCGTGTCCAGCTGCGCCTTCTGCTCCACCAGTTTCTGCACGGCCGCCTTGAGCAGCACGTTGTCGGGCACGGAGACCATCGGCAGGCGGTAGCGGATCGCGCCCGGCGCCGGCGTGTCGGCCTCCAGCGCATCGGGTGCGGTGTGGTCATCGAGCAGCACATCGACCGGCGGCAGGCTCACGCCGGCCGGCGCATCAAGAGAGACTTCGGTGGTGCTGTCGCTGGTGCCCGGCTGCATGCGTCGATTCCGTCGGTTGTCCGCCACGAACAGCGCGGCATGAGGTCCTTGGGGGTAGCGGCAGGGCAGCGGACAAATTGAGGGCAAAAAAAAAGCCGCGGAATCCGCGGCCTTTTCCAGATCACGACGCTTTGGGTGGCGCCCATTGCTTCATGAAGGCGAAGAAGCGGCCACGGTCGTAGCCCTTCTTCTGCCCCTTGTCCGCTTCCAGCTCACCGGTGAACTGCGAATGCAGCAGCGTGCCGTCGGCATCGAGCACGAACAGGTGCGGATAGCCCTTCACTGGCGGGAACTGCGACAGGAACGCCGCGTTCTCGTTCTCTTCGCTGTAGTTGACCTTCATCCAGACATAGTTCGCATCGCGGAAGCGGCGGATCTCCGCATCCCCTTCGATGAACCCATCCATCAGATGGCACCACGGGCACCACTCACCGCCCACATCCAGGATGATCCGCTTGCCCCCGCGCTGGGCCTCGACCTTGGCCGTGGCCAGATCGGCGACCGGATCGCGGGCGGGATCGAACTGGGCGTTGAGCGCCGCGATCGCGGCGATGTCCGCCGCGGCCGGGGTGTTGCCCGAGGCCACCGGTGCGCCGGGATCGGCGACCGGGGCCTTCTGCTCGGACGTATCCAGCGGCTGCGCAGGCGCCGCGGTAGGCGCCGACGACGGCGAACAGGCGGCCAGCAGGCCGGCCACGATCATCGACATTCCCGCGGCTTTCATGCGCATCGCCTTCCTCACTTGACGCCGTGCATCAGCTTGTTGATCAGCGGTGCGACCAGGAACAGCACCACGCCGGAGATGATCAACGCCCAGAAGCCGAACGTGTAGCCCTTCAGCGCCGATTCCACGGTCATGCCGCCTTCGCCGCTGACCACGCCGGCGAAGATGCCCGACATGTTGTTGCCGATGCCGGTGGACAGGAACCAGCCACCCATGCCGAAGCCAACCAGGCGCACCGGGGCCAGCTTGGTCACCATCGACAGGCCGATCGGCGACAGGCACAGCTCACCGACGGACTGGATGACGTAGACCATGAACAGCGTCCAGAACGGAATCTTGCCATCCACGACCATGCTCGACAGGGCGACCATCAGCAGCGCGAACGCCGCACCGTTGAAGAGCAGGCCCAGGCCGAACTTGCGCGGGATCGACGGGTTGGCGCGGCCCAGCTTGATCCAGATCCAGGCAATGATCGGGGCCAGCGTGATGATCGCCACCGAGTTGACCGACTGGAACCAGGCGGTCGGGAATTCCCAGCCGCCCAGATTGCGGTTGACGATGTTGTCGGCCAGGAAGGTGAACGAGCTGCCGGCCTGTTCGAAGAACATCCAGAACATCACGTTGAAGGTGAAGATGATCAGCATGGCGATCACGCGGTCGCGCTGGACCTTGCCTTCGCGGATGCCTTCAACCAGCAACAGGATCGCCAGCGCGATGAACATCGCGCCCAGGATCCAGGCCAGCGCGGTGGCGCCGGTGGAGAGCAGGAAGAACGCGATCGGGATCGCCACGATCGCACCGATGAACACCATCACGATGCGGCCATAGCCCTCTGCACCGGCCGGCGGGGCGCCGATGCCCTTCAGGCCGGCGCGGCCAACGTAGAACCAGGCCAGGCTGATCAGCATGCCGATGCCCGAGGCGATGAAGACCATCTTGTAGGACGGCATCGCCTGGGTGCCGAACACGCGCTCGGCCAGGTACTGGGTCAGCACCGGGGCGATCATCGCGCCGATGTTGATGCCCATGTAGAAGATGGTGAAGCCCGAATCGCGGCGCTCATCCTTCAGGCCGTAAAGCTTGCCGACCATGGTGGAGATGTTCGGCTTGAACAGGCCGTTGCCGATGATGATCGTGGCCAGGCCCAGTTCGAAGATTTCCTTGTTGGGCATGGCGACCATGAACAGGCCGGCGGCCATGATCACCGCGCCGGTCAGGATCGAGCGTTGGTAGCCCAGCACCCGATCGGCGACGTAGCCACCGAAGATGGCGGCGGCGTACACCAGCGCCAGATAGGCACCGTAGGTCCGGCTGGCGGCGGCCTGGCCGGCCGAATCACCATCGAAGAACTGCGCGACGATGTACAGCACCAGGGCCCAACGGATGCCGTAGAACGCAAAGCGTTCCCAGAATTCGGTCATGAACAGCATCCACAACGGGCGCGGATGGCCCAGCGTGGTCTTGAACTCCGGCAACGCCGGATCGGGAACGGATTTCGCGGCGGCGTCTACGCTCATGCGGGATTCCTGGGTTCGGTGGAAGACATGCACGTCCGATGTGCGAAAGCAGCGCGGGAGAATCCCAGACCAACCACGTTCACGTCAAATACACGCTGATGTGGACCGCTGGCAGCATGGTCGCTGAACTTGCATCTGCAACTTCCGGGCAAAACCCGGCAGCGCAGCAACGGCGGGGCCTGCCGCACCGTACGGCGGATGCGGCAGGTAAATATGAATAGGCTTATTGCGGTCGATGCCGGATCAGGCGTCCGGCGGCATCGGGTCGTCGTTGCGGATGGTGGTGCGCACCTGGAACAGCTCCGGGAAGAAGGTCAGTTCCAGCGCCTGGCGCAGGAAGCCGACCCCGCTGGAGCCGCCGGTGCCGCGCTTGAAGCCGATCACCCGCATCACGGTGCGCATGTGGCGGAACCGCCACAGCTGGAAGGCCGTCTCCAGATCGACCAGGTCCTCGCACAGCGCGTATTCGCGCCAGAAGCGGTCGGTGTTCTGGTAGATCCGCTCGAACACCGGGTGCAGCGCATCGTCGGCCACGTGCGGCTGTTGCCAATCGCGCCCTTGATAGCCGGCCGGGACCGGATGGCCGAAGCGGGCCAGGTAGCGCAGGAACTCCTCGTACAGGCTGGGGGCATCAAGCACCTCCTGCAGTTGGGCCTGGCCGGCCGGGTCGTGCGAGAACACCTGCAGCATCTGCGCGTTCTTGTTGCCCAGCAGGAACTCGATGTAGCGGTACTGCAGCGACTGGAAGCCCGACGACGGGCCCAGCACATCGCGGAAGCCCATGTATTCGGAGGGGGTCAGCGTCTCCAGCACCGACCACTGCTCGGTCAGCTGGCGCAGCACCTGCTTGCTGCGCGCCAGCACCTTGCGGCACTGCCAGACCTCGTCGCGCTGCAGGAAGCCGATCGCCGCGCGCAGCTCGTGTGCCAGCAGCTTCAGCCACAGCTCGGAGGTCTGGTGCTGGATGATGAACAGCATTTCGTCATGGTGCGGCGGGTTGGACAGCGGCTGCTGGGCCGACAGCAGCTGATCCAGGCGCAGGTAACCGCCGTAGGTCAGCCGCCCCTCCAGATCGGTGTGGATACCAGCTTCGAGATCGCGTTGGTTCTTGTCGACGGACATGGCAGGGACCGCTAAAGGGGCTGAAAGGGTAGCGCAGTGGCCGGGGGGCCGCGCATCCGGCCGTCAGCGGCTCAGCGCGCCGCCAGATCGGCCGAACCCACGATCCTGACGCCGGGCGTCGGCACCGACGCCGCCTCGACCAGCGCGGCGGCAATCGTCCCGGCCGGATTGATCCGCCAGGCGCGCGGCAGGACCGGACCGAGCACCCCCAGCACCACGCTGGCCAGATGCTCGCCGGTGCGCCGCTCGGCACGCTCGCCCCCGATCAGCCCGGGGCGGACCAGGGTCAGGGAGGGGTAGCCCAGCTCCCGCAGGTCCTGCTCCAGCCGGCCTTTGACCTGGTTGTAGAAGAGCCGCGCGCCCGCATCGGCGCCCATCGCCGAGTTCAACGCGAAGGCATGCGCGCCGCGGGCGCGTGCCTGCTGTGCCACGGCCAGCGGAAAATCATGGTCGACCCGTGCGAACGCCTCCTGGCTGCCGGCCTGTTTGATCGTCGTACCGAGCGCGCAGATCACGGCATCCACCGCCCACCAGTCGGCCTCGCCCGGCAACTGTGCGAAGTCCACCACCGGGTTGAGCAGCGCTGCATCCGTGGTATCCAGCGCGCGGCGGGTCGGGGCGATCACCGCATCGCACCGGGGGTCGTCCAGTAGTTGCCGCAGCACATGACTGCCGACCAGTCCGGTCGCCCCCACCAGCATCACCTTCATCGCACTCTCCTGCCGTCGCCGTGCTTACCATCCTGCCATGCATGACCGGTTCAAGGCCGGCCCCACTGCGCCGATACTGTTCCCACCTCTCCACCGCTCCGGCTCCGGCCGTGCCCTGCAAGGATCTGCCGCATGACGGACCCGCACGACGCTCCCCCCAGCCCCGGCACCGCCGTCGGGCGGCTGCTGTCGCGGCGGCAGAGCGTGGGCACAGGGGTGGAGGCCGCCAGCGAGCCGGCGCCCGGCCCCAAGGGGGGCAGCAGCGCGATGCTGCAACGGTTGTTCGCCGGCATCGATGCGCCCGAGCCGCTGCTGGCCGCGTTCGCCAATGGCATGTCCACCCTGCCCGGCGAGCTGGGCGACATGGGCCTGCGCCTGCAGTCGGCGCAGCGCAGCGCGGATTGGGTCAGCTATGGCCGCGCGATGCGCCAGCTGATCGACAAGTACATCCGCACCATCGAACAGGAGACCCCGGATGGCCAGCCCGACAGCCTGCGCCTGCGCGAGCTGCTGCGGCATACCGTCGGGGTGACCGTGGCCAGCCTGCTGCAGAACATGCCCGAACTGCGCGAGGAGCCGGTGCAGCTGGCCGGTGAACTGCGCCACTGGCATCCCGGCCAGCCGCTGCAGCCGATCGAACAACGGCTGCGCGAGCTCTCGCACCAGATCGGCGTGCGCAGCGATGGCTGGCAGGAACAGCAGGAGCTGCTGCTGAGTCTGTTCGATCTGCTGTTGGACAACATCAGCGAGCTGCTGGATGACAGCAGCTGGCTGCACGGCCAGGTCCACGCGGTGCGTTCGCTGATCGGCGGCCCGCTGGATCGCGATTCGGTCGAACAGGCGCGTGCCAACCTGCGCGAGGTGATCTACAAGCAGGGGCTGCTCAAGCAGGGCATCGTCGAATCCAAGGCGGCGATGAAGAACGTCATGGGGGGCTTCATCGAGCGCCTGGACGGCATGGCGGTGAGCACGGGCGAATACCATGACCGGATCAGCAGCTACGCGCTGGCCCTGAAGGAAGCGCGCAGCATCGCCGACCTCAACCAGTTGCTGCAGGACGTGCTGCAGGACACCGGCCGGGTGCAGGATCAGGCCCTGCAGGCGCGCGATCACCTGGGCAATGCACGCCGTGAAGTGGAGCAGGCCGAACAGCGCATCGCCGAGCTGGAGCAGGAGCTGCGCGAGGTCTCCGGGTTGATCCGGACCGATCCGCTGACCGGTGCGCTCAACCGCCGCGGTCTGGATGAGCTGCTGGAGCGCGAACTGGCGCGTGCCGCCCGCCACGGCCATCCGCTGGCGCTGGCCCTGCTGGACCTGGACGATTTCCATCAGACCAATACCCTGCATGGCCATGCCGGTGGCGATGCGGTGCTTCGCCACCTGGTGACCGTCTGCCAGCTGCACCTGCGCAGCAGCGATGCCATCGCCCGGCTCGGCGGCGATGAGTTCGTCCTGCTGCTGCCGGAAACACCTGCAGCGGACAGCATGTCCACCCTGCTTCGGCTGCAGCGTTCGTTGGCGCAGCGGCCGCTGCCGCTGGACGAACAGCGCGTGCCGGTGCATTTCAGCGCCGGGCTGGCGCAATGGCAGCCGGGCGAGCCAGCCGAGGCGCTGCTGCGGCGTGCCGATGCGTCGCTGTATGCGGCCAAGCGGGTCGGCAAGAACCGCGTACTGGCGGCCGAGCCACCGCGCTGAGCCCGCGCCTGTGATATTCCGCGCACCGGCGCGAATCACCCGGGTATGGACATGACACGGCCCGCTACCGACATTGATCTGCGCCCGCGCTTCGCCGCGCTGCTGGAGCAGCACCGCGGCATCGTGCTGAAGGTGGCGCGCGGCTATTGCCGCCACCCTGAGGATCGGCTCGATCTGGTCCAGGAGATCAGCGTGCAGGCGTGGGCGGCATTCGAGGAATTCGACCCGGCGCGGGCGCGCTTCTCGACCTGGCTGTACCGGCTTGCGCTCAACGTGGCGATCTCGCAATGGCGCCGGCAGCAGCATCGGCAGCGCCACCACGCCGCGCTGGACGACGACCTGCCCGCCGCGGACGACCGTGCACCCCCCGAGCAACGCCATGCCCTGCATCAGCTGGAGGTGGCCATCCATGCGCTGCCGCCACTGGACCGTGCCCTGATGCTGCTGCACCTGGACGATCACGACCACCGGCAGATCGCCGAGGTGCTGGGCATCAGCGTCGCCAACGTCTCCACCCGCCTGCACCGCCTGCGCCAGCAACTGCGCACTCGCCTGAACCCCGCCGACTGAGAGCCCCGCCATGCAACCGGATGACCTCAAGCACCTGTGGAACAGCGTCGGCACCCCCACCGATGCGCAGGAAACCTTCGCGCTGGAAGCGTGGCGCAGCCATCGGCAACGCAGCGTTCAACGCCAGCTCGGCCTCTTCAGCCTGTGGCAGGGGCTGCAACTGGTGGTCTGGCTGGCCGTGGCGGTGTACTGCGGCAGCCAGTGGTGGCAGCAACCTCCGTTGGCGGTGATGCTCAGCGCGTTGGCGCTGCATGCCTATTGCATCGCGGTGATCATCGCCAGCATCACCCGCCTGCATCGCCGCCGGCAGTTGCAGCCGACGCAGACGGTGCTGGCGCAATCGCAGCAGCTGGCCGCGCTGCGTCGCCACACCGCGCTGACCGAGCTGCTGCTCGGCCTGCCGTGGTGCTGGCTATGGTTGGCCGTGCCGGTGCTGGTGGCCTGGCAGGTCTGGGGCGTGGATCTGGGCGCCTTTGCCGCGCCGTGGCTGCTGGCCTCGCTGGGCGCGGGGACGCTGGCCATGCTGGCCGCCTTGATCCTTGCCCGCCGCTGGGCCCAGCGCGCACCGGCCTCGCCGTGGCTGCAGCGCGTGATCGATGCGCTGTCCGGCCGCCGGCTGGCCCACGCACACGCCGAGCTGGAGGCCCTGCGCGGCTGGGAGCCGGCCTGATGGGGTCGCCCCTCAGTGCGCGGGCTTGGCCCCGCGCAGCTTCTGGAACCCGGTCACCGCCGCCAGGACCACCGCGCCGATCACCACGCCGACGATCACGTTGCCCAGCGCGTTGATCAACCAGCCCCAGCTGCCATCGCCGCCCATTGCCAGAATGGCGTGGTGCAGCGGCGCGATGCTGTGCACCAGGATGCCGCCACCGACCAGGAACATCGCTGCGGTACCGGCCACCGAGAGGAACTTCATCAGCCACGGTGCGGCCACCAGCAGGCCCCGGCCGACCGCCGCCAGCGCCGCGCCCTTGCGCGACAGGTACAGGCCCAGATCGTCCAGCTTGACGATGCCGGCGACCAGGCCGTAGACAAACACCGTCATCGCCAGCGCGATCACCACCAGCGCGCTGACCTGGTTGAGGAACGGCGCGCTGGAGACCACGCCCAGCGACAGCACGATGATCTCGGCCGACAGAATGAAGTCGGTGCGGATCGCGCCCTTCACCTTGTCCTTCTCCCACGCGACCATGTCCACCTTCTCGTCGGCCAGGGCCTTGGCCCGCTCGGCCTTGCGCTGCTCGTCCTCATCGCGCGAATGCAGGAAGCGGTGCGCCAGCTTCTCCACGCCCTCGTAGCAGAGGAAGGCGCCACCGATCATCATCAGCGGGGTGATCGCCCAGGGCAGCCAGGCGCTGATCGCCAACGCGGCCGGCACCAGGATCGCCTTGTTGACCAGCGAGCCCTTGGCCACCGCCCACACCACCGGCAGCTCACGGTTGGCGCTGACCCCGGTCACCTGCTGCGCGTTCAGCGCGAGGTCGTCGCCGAGCACGCCGGCGGTCTTCTTCGCCGCCACCTTGGTCAGCACCGACACATCGTCCAGCAGGGACGCAATGTCATCGAGCAACGCGAACAGACTGGCACCGGCCATGGTGGATCCAAAGGAGGAAGCGGGAGCGCCGATTCTGACCGATCCGAGCCCTGTCGCGGTAGCGGGGGCGGATTCACCGGCCCACCACTGCCACCCGGCCACACTGCCGGTGATCGTCGCCCCGGAGTCCTGCTTGAATACCACGCCCGTCGTCCCCGGTTCGCCGTCGCTGGTCAAGGGCATGAACCGCCGCAGCCAGATTCTGCGCCTGCTGTTGCGCTACCGTAATTCCGGCGTGTTTTCCGGCATGAACCTGGACGCAGGCGCCGTCCACGATGTGCCACCGGAGGGCAACCCGGAGCAGTTCGTCACCGACCTGGAATCGCTGGGGCCGACCTTTGTCAAGCTGGGGCAGATGCTTTCCACCCGCCCGGACATGGTGCCGGTGGAGTTCGCCACGGCCCTGGAGCGCATGCAGGAGAACGTCGCGCCGATCCCGGTCGAGCGCGTCGCGGCGATCATCGAAAAGGAACTGGGCGCGTCGGTATCCAAGCTGTTCGCCAGCTTCGACCCGGTGCCACTGGGCTGCGCCTCGATCGCCCAGGTGCACCGCGCCGAGCTCCACGATGGCCGCCAGGTGGCAGTCAAGGTGCAGAAGCCGGAGGTCGCCGCGCAGCTGCGCTCGGATCTGGAGGTGCTGCGCAGCTTCGCGCTGGCCGCTGACCACCTCACCCAGGTCGGCCGCCGCGTGCGCCTGCGCGACTGGCTCAATGAGTTCGCCAAAACCCTGATGCAGGAGCTCGACTACCAGGCTGAGGCCGAGAACCTGCAACGCTTCGGCCAGCACCTCAAGCCGTTCAAACCACTGTGGGTGCCGCAGCCGATCTGGGATTACTGCAGCCACCGCGTGTTGACCATGGAGCTGGCCCAGGGCGTGCGCGTGGACATGATCCCCGATGTGCGCCGCACCGAGCAGCCGATGGCGCCGCTCGCTGCGGCATTGATCCGTGGCTATGTCGACCAGATCTTCGTGCACGGCGAGATCCACGCCGATCCGCATCCTGGCAATCTACGCGTCACGCCAGCCGGTCGCCTGGCGATTTTCGATCTGGGGATGGTCGCGCACATGCCGCCACGCCTGCGCGAGCGCTTGTTGAAACTGCTGTTCGCGGCGGTGGATGGGCGCGGCGAAGAAGTCGCCGATGAAATCATCGGCATCAGCACACGGCTGGAGTTCTTCGATGAGGAACGCTATCTGCGCGAGACCGGGCAGATCATCGCGCGATATGCCGCCAACAGTAGCTTCTCCGAGGGCCGCGTGGTGTTGGACCTGGTCCGCATCGCCACCGCCAGTGGCCTGCGCACCCCGCCGGAGCTGAGCCTGCTCGGCAAGGCGCTGCTGAATCTGGAAACCGTGTGCCGGCTGCTGTCACCGGACCTGGATACGCGCCGCACCGTGGAGAAGCAGCTGCAGCACGTGATGCGCGCACGCCTGAAGAAATCACTGTCCGCCGCCAATCTCGCCAGCGAGGCGATGGAGATGCAGCAGCTGCTGCGCGATGGGCCGCGCAAGATGACCGACATCCTCGCGCTGCTCGCCGAGAACCGCCTGCAGATGAAGGTCACCGGGCTGGAAGAATCACGCCTGATGGAAAACCTGCAGAAGATCGCCAACCGCGTCTCTGCCGGCATCGTCACCGCCGCCCTGATTCTTGCTGCGGCGATGATGATGAAGGTCGATACCGGCTGGCATCTGTTCGGCTATCCGGCCATCGCATTCACCTTGATGTTGATCGGTGTGTTCCTGGGATTGGGCATCATCCTCAGTGCGTTGATCTTCGATCGTCGTGCGCGCTCGAAGGAAGAACGCGGGCACCGCTGACGTACCTGCCGCGCATACCACGCATTCAGACCCAACGGAAAACACCACAGATAACGCACGATGCACTGCAGCATCGTGCGCGCTTCTTCACGCGTGTTTTACGTCGCATATCGCGGTGCGATGCGTGTGTACGAATGTCGTTTTCAACAAACATTTCAGTCAGGTTCGTGCAGGCATGATCGAGTCATCGGCTTGTCATGCATGTGTGGTTGGGACAGCCGGTCGGATGGGACATACGTCGTCATGACGTCCATCACCACCTGTCTCCACTGCCAAAAGTGCTTATGCTCTGGATCCTGCTGCTGTCTCTGTTGCTGCTCGCCTGGCTGTTCCTCGCATCTGACACATGGGTGTGGTGGAAGGCAAGCCTGATGTCATTGCTGCTGCTGACCCTCAGTGCGTGGTGGTTGATCAACAAGTTGTCCGGTGATGGTCTCAATGCCGCCACCCTGTACCACCTCGGTGCGGACATGGAAGGCGCCGGCATCGCCGATTTCAAGCACTACATCGCCGGCTTCATCGCACTGGCCCTGCTCTCGTTGTCCCCGCTGCTGCTGGCGCGCTTCCGTCGTCGGGATCGCCCCGCACATGGCAAGGCCGTGTTCGCCGGCTTCATGGCGATGTGGTTCGTCGCGATCGTGGTCAGCCCGCTCTACAGCGATGGTCAGCGCCTGTACCAGCAGATGCGCCCGGTCGACTACAGCATGGTCAAGGCCGAGTACCGCGTGCCACAGCAGCCGCTGACCAAGCCGCGCAACATCGTGTGGATCTACGGCGAAAGCCTGGAACGCACCTATCTCAATGAAACCACCTTCCCGGACCTGATGCCCAACATCAACCGGCTGGCCGCGCAGTCGCTGGATGTGCGCGGGCTGGTCTCGGCCGAGGGCGGTGGCTGGACCATCGCCGGGCTGGTCTCCTCGATGTGCGGCGTGCCGTTGACCACCGCCAAGGAAGACGAGAACAGCATGGGCCGCATGGGCAGCTTCCTGCCTGAAGCGGTCTGCCTGGGCGATTACCTCAAGCAGCAGGGCTACACCAATCACTATCTGGGCGGGGCCAACGGCCAGTTCGCCGGCAAGGGCCAGTTCCTGGCCACGCATGGCTTCGATACCGTCGACGACCTGGCCTGGTTCAAGCAGCAGAAGATCACCCGCGCGCACTTCTCGCCGTGGGGCGTGCATGACGATGTGCTGCTGGACAAGGCATACGACCGCTTCGTGCAGCTCTCGCGCAAGGGCGAGCCGTTCATGCTGACCACGCTGACCATGGACACCCATCACCCGGCCGGTCACCTGCCCGTGGCCTGCAAAGGCACCCGCTACCAGAGCGAGCACGGCAACATCGGCATGCTCAATGCGCTCAAGTGCACCGACGGGCTGATCGCCAAGCTGGTCGACCGTATCCAGGCCAGCCCGTACGGCGAAGACACCCTGATCGTGATCGCTTCCGATCACCTGGCCATGCCGAATGATCTCAGCCACATCCTCGCCAAGCAGGACCGCGAGAATCTGCTGCTGTTCCTGGGCAAGGACATCGCCCCGCGCCAGCTGACCGCGCCGGCCGGCTCGACGCTGGATTCGGGCGCCACCCTGCTGAGCCTGATCGATCCGGCCATCGATTCGATCGGCTTCGGCCGCTCGCTGCTGCACCCGGAACGTTCGGACAGTGCGAGTGCGGCGGTGTTCCGCGACAACGGCAAGGACTACCCGCGCTATCTCGCCTTCTCGCGCTCGCTGTGGCTGGGCGACAAGACCCGCCAGCTGCGCATCGATGACGACAACCAGGTGGTGATCGGCCTGCAGCATGTGCAGCCGCCGGTGCTGCTGGAGTACGACAAGCATTGGGATCTGAAATCGGTCTACCTGGAGAACACCTCCAAGCAGTTCGATCTGGCCGATCCGTCCAATACGCTGGCCTACGTGGATCGCTGCACCGCGTTCGAGGACGGCTCGGCCGATGGTGACTGGTGCGCGATGCTGGTCAACCAGGACAAGGGCATCAAGCTGTTCCGCGATGACCAGCTGCGCGGTGGCGTGGCGGTGGATGGCCCGCTGGATCCGTTCAACGGCCCGCGCCCGAGCATCCGCCAGGCGCACATGATCACCCAGAAGGGCCGCCGCACCCGCGCCGGCCAGTACATGGTGCAGCTGGTGACCAAGCAGTCACCCGACCGCGGCTTCTGGATCGAAGCGGTCTCCTCGCAGCGCAAGGTGGTGGTCGCCCAGCAGTGGGTACAGCCGGATGCCGAGGGTCGCATCAACCTGAGCTTCGGCCTGGACCACGAGGTCGATGATCTGGAAGTGCGCGCCTGGTTGAACCACGCCGAGAAGCTGGCCGTGGATACCTTCGCGCTGGTGCCGTCGCGCCGCGGCAACCGCGGCTGACGGCACCAATATCCGTACCGACCAACGGTCGGTACCTACCGGCCTGCTTACGCGTCCGGGTCCGGCTTGGCCGCCGGATCCCGCACCAGATGGATATCCGTCGGCGAGGACAGCGCGATCCCGGCCTCGGCAAACTTCTGCAGCACCGTGAAGTACAGCTCGCTGCGTGCGCCGTACACCGCACGCGGGCCTGACACGTAGGCGAAACTGTTGATCGCGATCTGCCCATTGGCGATCGAGTCGATGAACACCGACGGTGCCGGGTCGCTCAGCACGCCCGGGTGATCGGTGTAGGCATCCAGCAGGATCTGCCGCAGCGCCGCCACATCGGTGTTCAACGGCACCGAGAACTGGATCTGGATCCGGCCCTGCGCGTTGCCCATCGTCATGTTGCGGATGGTCTTGGTGATCAGCTCGGAGTTGGGCACGATCAAGGTGGACTTGTCGCCGACCTGGATCTCGGTCGAACGCACGCTGATCCGCTTGATGTCGCCTTCCTGGTCGCCCAGCTTGACCCAGTCACCGATCTTGACCGGCCGCTCGGCCAGCAGGATCAGGCCGGAGACGAAGTTCTGGGTGATCGCCTGCAGACCGAAGCCGATACCGACCGAGAGTGCGCTGACCACCAGCGCCAGCTTCTCGAAGCCGATACCCAGCGCGGTCAGGCCCCACAACACCGCAGCGATGATGCCGAGGTAGCGGGTCACGGTGCTGATCGAGTTGCGTGCGCCGGCGTCCAGTTCGGTCTTGGGCAGGTAGGTATCGCTGAGCCAGCGTTGGAACGCCTGCATCACCGCCCACACCACCAGGAACACCAGCACCGCGTACATCACGCTGCTCGGCCTGAGCGTGGTCTCACCGATCTTCAGCCCACCGGACAGCGAATCCAGCCCACCGAGGAAGGCGTTGAGATTGCCGAACGGTGCCGCCAGCGCCAGCAGGCCAAGCACGATCACACCGACACGCAGCACCGCCGAGAGCAGCACGCCGGCCTGCTCCACCCGCGCCTCGCTGAGCCCGGTGGTCAATACGATGGTCTGTCCGGCGCGGCTGCTGGGCACGAGCACCCAGGTGGCCAGGTCATCGGCAAACTTGAGCAGCAGCGAGACCGCCATGAACACCACCGCGACCCAGACCAGCTGCTGGGCCACGAACAGCGCGAAGTTGAGATACCCCAGCAGTGTGGCGATCACCGCCGCGCCCACGGCGATGTGGCCGACCAGGCGCGCCAGCACGATCCAGCCACTGCGGCGAGGCGCCCCCCGCACCTTGCCATCACCACCAGCGCGGGGATCGGCCCGTGCTTCGGCCTCCGCGGCTTCGGCCGCCTGACGATTGTGCATGCGCGCCAGCGAGGTCAGGATCGCGATGATCAGCCCCAGGTAGGTCAGCGCCATCAACCCATCGGCGGCCACCGTGGTCACCTCGCTGGTGCGGGCTGCACGGTCGAGGGCGACCAGCATGATGCTCAGCCAGGTCAGGCCGGCCGCGCCCCAGGCGTACTTGCGCAGGCGCAACGCCGCGCTGTCATCGAGCGACAGCAGCCGCCACGACGGGCGCTTGGGGACCAGCAGACAGGCGCTGAGCGCAGCGATGAAGGCGGCCACGAAGGTGGCTACCTCGAAGGTCTCGGCCACCTGCTGCAGGCGCGGCGGGATCGCGCCGATCGCGTCCAGCGATTCCACCAGGGCCACCGCCGCCAGGCCCGGCAACAGCGTGCCGACCAGCAGTAGCCACACCGCCAGGCCGGAGCGGCGCAGGCGTCCATCGGGTGCACGCTCGGAGGCGGCAAAGCGGCGCCCCAGCGCGCGCAGCCACAGCCGCAACGGGAAGAACAGCACCAGTGCGACCGCCAGGCCGATCAAGGGCGCGTTCCAGCCATGCTTGGCAATGGCTTTGCGGGCCGCGTCTTCGCCCAGGCGGTAAAGAATGGCCAGGCGGTGCACATCGTCCGGCACATCCTTGGCGAAGCTGCGCCACAGCGCAGGTGACAGCGGCGAGGCGACCTTGCGGCTCAGCTGTTCGCTGAACTGGGTGACCCGCATCTTCTCGATGCGCTCGCCGAGCTGCTTGGCATCCACTGAGAGCAGCTTGGCGCGGGCGATCTGCGCGGTGATGTCAGCCTTCTGCTGGTTCAGCGCCTTGCGCTGCCGGCTCACTTCCGGCGGCTCGACGGTGCCTTCGGCGACCTGGCCAAGCTGCTCGAGCCGCGCATCCACCTGCTGACGCTGCGGGTCGAGGGCGCTCTGCAGGCCGTCGGCATCGCGCTGGACGGCCAGGGCGCGGTCGGACAGCGCCTTCAGGGTTTCAGTGGTGCCCGCATCCTCCAGCGCGTCACTGGTGGCGCGCAGCTCTTTTTCGGCCTGGATCAGTTGTTTGGCCGGATCCGGGGGCGGATCCGTGGCCTGCCCGAGAGCGACCGGCGCGGCGCCGAGCCAGGTGAACAACAGCAGCCAGCCCAGCGACCGCACCACAAACGAAGAATGACGAAGCGACACGCCAGCACCAACGGTTCGCGCGGACCACCGCGCCTGCCCGCGACTATAAACCGGGCCCCGTTCAGAACAGGTATGCGGGCGCTCAGTACTTCAGGCGGAGCTCCTCGACCTGCGGCTGCAGGCGGGCATACCAGTCCTGGAACTCTTCCTCGGTGATCTCCTCGGGCGCGTAGACCGCGATCTCATCCCAGGCGTGATCGGTCGGCAACGGCTGCCGCGGCCCGGCGCGCAGGGTGTAGGTCACCCCCTCGTGGTCGAGCACATCGTCGGCGGTCTCGCGCTGCTGGCGGGCAACGCCGGTTTCGCTCTTGAGCAGAATCACCTGGTACATCCGCATCTCCATCGCTGTTGAAAGAAGCGCTGATGGCGCTCCGGCCCAGCATAGCGCTGCGACCGCAAGCGGGACATGACGCGACCACAACGGACTGTCTCGACGCCGCAGTCGCCCCGGCTTCACCCGGCCGTGGCAGCAGCCCCGGCATCGTGGGATCGCATTCCCACCAGCCGTTGCCCATGACCCCACATCCCGACCTGAAAACCGTTCCCGACCTGAAGCTGCCGCGATACCTGGGCACCTGGTACGAGATCGCCCGCCTGCCGATGAAGCACGAGCCGGAAGGCTGCACCGATGTGTCCGCGCACTACAGCCTGAAAGACAACGGCCACGTCGCCGTGGTCAACCGCTGCCGCATGGGCAGCGAGATCGAGCAAGCCGATGGCGAAGCCTGCCCCGTGGACAACGACACTGCGCGGCTGGAGGTCAGCTTCCTGCCCAAGGGCCTGCGCTGGCTGCCCTTCACCAAGGGCGACTACTGGGTGATCCAGATCGCACCGGATTACAGCGTCTCGCTGGTCGGCAGCCCGGACCGCAAGTTCCTCTGGCTGCTGGCGCGCACCCCCACGCTCGACCGCACCACGCAGGAGCACTACCTGGCCCAGGCACGGCTGCAGGGCTTCGACCTGACCGAACTGATCCAGACCCCGCACACCGGCCACCCCACCGCCTGAGGCTGCCATGGATCTGAAGAGCGGGTACCCGTTCTGGGCCGTGCGCAACGGCCTGATGCATGCCTTCCCACCGCTGGAGAAGGATCTCAACTGCGAGGTGCTGGTGGTCGGCGGCGGCATCAGTGGCGCGCTGATTGCGGACGAGCTGTGCGCGCACGGCCATGATGTGGCGCTGATCGAACAGCGCGACATCGGCTGGGGCAGCACCGCGGCCAGCACTGCGTTGCTGCAGTATGAGATTGACACGCACCTGATCGACCTGGCCCAACGCTACGGCGAGGACGCGGCGGTGCTGGCCTATCAGGCCTGTGCCGAGGCGATCCCGGCCATCTGCAAGGTGGCCGCGCCGTTCCGCGATGTGGACTGCCACCGCATGGCCAGCCTGTACTACGCGAGCAAGCGCGGGCACCAGGCGGTACTGGCCGAAGAGTGTGCACTGCGTGCCAAGCACGGCTTCGATGTGCGCTGGCTGGACAGCGAGGCGGTCCAGGCCGAGTACGGCATCCGCGCACCGGGCGCGATCCTCAGTGCGCTCGCCGCACGCATCGACCCCTACCGGCTCACCTACCGGCTGCTGATGCGGCTGCACACGCGCGGCTGCGGCGTCTACGACCGCACCGTGCTCGATACGCTCACCCCGACCCCGCGCGGCGTGACCGCCACCACCCTGGGCGGCGCCCGCATCCGTGCCCGCCATGTGGTCCTGGCCACTGGCTACGCCGGGCAGCGCTGGTTGAAGCCCTCGGTGGCCCGCAACCGCAGCAGCTACGCCTTCATCACCGATCCGATCCATCCGGACCTGCTCGGCCCCCTGCGCGAGACCATGGCATGGGAATCGGCGCGGCCGTATCTGTACCTGCGCAGCACCGGTGACCACCGGCTGCTGATCGGCGGCGAGGACGATGCCATCGATCTCCCGGCCCGGCGCGACCGGCGGGTGGAGAGCAAGACCGGCAAGCTGCTCAGGAAGACCGCCAAACTGTTCCCGCACCTGCCGCTGCAGCCGGCCTTCTCCTGGGGCGGCACCTTCGCCGAGACCCACGATGGCCTGCCGTTTTTCGGCCCGCACCCGCAATGGGGGCCACGGGTACTGTTCGCGATGGCTTACGGCGGCAACGGGATCACCTACTCCATGATCGGCGCCGGACTGCTGCGGGCGCGGATCGAACGCCGCCGGCATCCGCTGTCCACGCTGTTCGGATTTGACCGGTTGGGCTGAGTTCCCCTTGCAACGCACGCCATGACAGGCATCATTCAAACTACGGCTGCTAGCGTCAGCGCTGTCGGCCGTCCCGCCTGTCTGCTCCGGAGCCTCTCATGACCCGCCTGCTTCCCCTGCTGCTGTGCCTGTCCCTGCCCGGTGTGGCGCTGGCCCAGTCTGCCGCAGGCGCCACCGGCCCGCAGTCCTCGACCGGGCTGGACCTGAGCATCCCGGACGCCCCGCTGCAGTACCTGAGCGATCAGTCGCTGCGCGGCGACCCACCCGGCACCTTCTACGGCGACCGCACCGGCCGGCGCTCCACCGAGCGGGCCGCCAACGGCATCGCCCACGTGACCGATGACAAGCTGCGGGTCAACGGCAGCTTCACCACCGGCATCGGCTATTCCGAGAATTACGGCAACAGCCATTACAACGCGGCCGAGCTCAATCTGAGCAAGAACTACACCACGGACGAGGGCAACACCCGCAACGTCAACGTCAATATCCGGGTGAGCGAGGGCAAGGGCCCCGGCTTCTTCGGTCCGTATGGCTATGACGGCTTCGGGGGTTATGGCGGTTACGGCCGTGGCCCGGGCTACTGGGATTACCCGGCGCGCTGGTAAGCGCTAAGCGCTGCAGCCCCCAGGCAATGACGCGGACGGCCGGGGAATCCCGGCCGTTCGTACATCCAGTGCGCGGTAGCGCGGCCGGATCAATCCCACCAGCCATCGCGCTTGCTGGCGAGCACGCGGCCATCGTAGCCACTCATGCGCACTTCCACGCGCTGGTTGCGGGCGTTGCGCGCATCCAGGGTCCAGGTCGCGCCATCGCGCTCGATCGATTCGATCTGCGTCAGCCCGGCCTTGCCCGCCAGCGCCAGGATCTGCCCGGCGTCCAGCACGGCGCGGCCATCGCGTGGATCGAAGATCTCGCCCTGGGTGTCATCGATGATCACTTCATCGACCGTGCCGTCCTTGCGGGTCACGTCCGCTTCCCACACGCCATCGTCGTGCTCCAGCTCATGCACCTGGGTGTAGCCGGCCGCGCTCAGCTTGGCCTGGACCTGGGCGGCCGACAGGTTGGCGGCAAAGGCCGGAGTGGCGAACAGCGCAGCGGCCAGGGCGGTAGCGGCAATCATCGTCTTCATGGGAATCCTTGAGGGGGCACCGGTCCATTCCGGCACCGCCAGTCTGGTCACCGCGCCTAACCAGACCATGAGGGCGACTGTTAGATACTGTTTAGACCGCCCCGGTATACCGGTGGCCTGCCCTTCGCCTGCGTGCCCGCATGTCTGCCCTGTCCCTGATGCTGCCCCTGCTGCTGACCCTCGCCCCGCAGGACCCGATGCGGGTGCTCGACGGTGGCAGCCGCCAGCAGGACAGCGTGCGCCAGGCGGTGCGCCAGGGTCGCTTCGTGCCGCTGGAACAGGTAGTCGCCGATGCGCTGCGTCGCTACCCCGGCAAGCTGATCGAGGTGGAACTGGATGACGGGGAATACGAGGTCGAGATCCTCGGCCCGGATGGCGTGGTGATGGAGCTGGATTACGATGCCGCGACAGGCCGCCTGCTGAAAATGGAAAAAGACTGATGCGCGTGCTGCTTGCCGAAGATGACGCCCTGCTCGCCCGCCGGCTGCAGACGCTGCTGGAAGAGGCCGGCTACGTGGTCATCCACAGTGCGGAGGGGCGGGATGCCGAGTACCAGGGGCAGATCGAGGACATCGCCGCGGCCGTGGTCGATCTGGGCCTGCCGGGCCTGGACGGGCTGAGCGTGATCGAACGCTGGCGCCAGGCCGGGCGCGATTTCCCGGTGCTGGTGCTGACCGCCCGCGCCCGCTGGCACGACAAACTGGCCGGCTTCGATGCCGGCGCCGATGACTACCTGACCAAACCCTTCCAGCCCGAAGAACTGCTGCTGCGCCTGCGCGCCCTGATCCGCCGCAGCGCCGGCCACGCGCATCCGCGCCTGCAGTGCGGTCCGCTGGTGCTGGACGTCAACGCCGGCCGCTTCGAGCTGGACGGCGCGCCGCTGGCGCTCAGCGCGCAGGAGCACCGCATCCTCAGCTACTTCATGCATCACCCTGATACCGTGTTGAGCCGCTCGCGGCTGGGCGAGAACGTCTACGAAGACGGCTTCGATCCAGACTCCAACACGCTGGATGTGCTGATCGGCCGCATCCGCCGCAAGCTGGGCAGCGAGCTGATCCACACGCATCGCGGCCAGGGCTTCCGCCTGTCGGCAACGCCATGACCACCGGCTCGCTGCGCACCCGCCTGCTGGTGGCCGGTGGCCTGGGCCTGGTGCTGGTGTCGGCCTTGGCGACCTGGTGGCTGGGCGCGATGTTCGAGCGTTCAGCACGGACCGCGATGGATGAGCGCCTGGGCAACGATCTGATCGCGGTGCTGGCACTGGCCGAAAGCGATGCCAACGGCCAGCTGCAGTGGCGCGACACGCTGGCTGACGAGCGCTACCGCCGCGTGTTCTCCGGCGACTACTGGCAGGTGCTGGACCAACAAGGCCGCCCGCTCGGGCAATCGCGCTCGCTGTGGGACGGCTCGCTGGCCGCGCCAAGCGCACCGCAGCCGGGGCCGGCCAAGGCCTTCGATGCTCCCGGCCCGCTGCAGCAATCCCTGCGCGTGCTGGCCCAGCAGGTCACTCTGCCCCGCGCCGCCGCGCCGGTGATCGTGATGGTCGCCACCGACCGCAGCCCGCTGAATGCCCAGGTCGCCAGTTTCCGGCAACGCACCGCGCTCGCACTGGCCGTGCTCATCGCTGTGTGGTTCGGCGTACTGGTGACCCAGGTGCATTACGGCCTGCGGCCGCTGGCCGAGCTGGGCCGCATTGCCGGGCAGGTCCGCAACGGCGAGAACGTGCGCTTCCCGCAGCAGGGCCTGGTGAAAGAAGTCGCGCCGCTGGCCGGCCAGCTCAACGCGCTGCTCGATCATCATCAGCGCATGGTGGTACGCGCACGCCGCAGCGCCGAGGACCTCGCGCATGCGCTGAAGACGCCGCTGACCGTGCTCACCACCGAGGCCGAGGGCGACGGCAGCGACTGGCGCCAGACCCTGCGCAGCGAGACCGCGCGCATGCAGGCCAGCATCGATCGTTACCTCGCCGCAGGCCTGGGCGCCGACAGCCAGCAGCGCACGCCGGTGGCGCCGGTGGTGAGTGCGCTGTGCGGGCTGATGCAGCGCGTGCATGCCGCGCGTGGGCTGCGTTTTACGTGCGACAGCGACACCACGGGGGTATTCGCCGGTGCGCGCGAGGATCTGGAAGAGATGCTGGGCAACCTGCTCGACAATGCGGGCAAGTGGGCCAGTCACGCAGTGCGGGTGGAGGTGGCACCACGGGAGGGTCAGCTGCGCATCACGGTGAGTGATGACGGTCCCGGGCTTCCTGCGGAGCAGCTGCAGCACGTGCTGGAACGCGGCGTGCGGCTGGATGAGCGCGCGGCCGGGAGTGGGCTGGGATTGTCGATCGTGGCGGACATCGCCGAGAGTTACGGCGGCACGCTGGTGCTGGCCAACGCCGCGCCGGGGTTGCAGGCGACGTTGACGTTGCCGGCAGGGTAAGAGCTGCCCTCGCTGACGGCATTGCTTGTGCCGTTGGTAGTGCCGGCCGCTGGCCGGCTCCCCGACCCTGCGTGGTGCCGGCC
>NZ_JASCOO010000042.1:0-34258 GCF_029959485.1 Stenotrophomonas sp. PS02301 | reverse complement strand
GCTGCACGCCGCACCGAGATGGCCTCAGAGGCCATGCAACGCAATAAGCGCGCATCGGGTGCTTCGCTTAAATCGTACCTCGCAGCGGCACCGAGCGCGTTGACCCCGGAGGGCCAGCGCGAAGCGCTGGCCCTTGGGCTTGTCCATTACAAAACAAGTGACACCGCGTCGAAGACCGGTCGTCTCTCCATCGAAATCGACCCGCTGCAAGCGCGGGCGCAACGGCTGCGCAAGTCCGTTATCACGAGTGCACGACTCCATGACCAAGAAGCGAAGAAAGGATCGAGGCGGGGCAAGTGGTACATGCTCACGCTCACCTACCGAGACGGAAGCCGTAGCGGCCCTCGTGACGTTAGCGAGCTACTTAAACGCATGCGCGGCCACTTCAATCGAACTGTCGCTCGGCTCCGACGGCTCACGGGTCAAGTGTTCCGTTACCTGTGGGTGGGCGAACTCACCCAGCGCGGATGGCCCCACTACCACCTCCTGATTTGGGTTCCGCAGGGCATGTGGTTTGGTCGCGTCGATCACAGGCAGTGGTGGCCGCACGGATCCAGCAAGTTCGAAGAAGCCCGCAACGCTGTCGGGTATCTCGCAAAGTACGCATCGAAGTTCAGCAGCGTGATGGCTGCTGCATTTCCTAAGGGGTTCCGCACGCACGGTTGCGGCGGACTCAATGAAGAATCCCGCCGCGAACTGCGGTGGTGGAAAGCGCCCATCTCTGCACGCGAAGCGCTCGGCGTAGAAGCCGACATTCGCAAGTGCCAGGGCGGTTATTTCGACAAGCTCACCGGGGAGTTCTGGTCGTCCCCGTGGCGAGTGACATTCGCATTCGGCCGGACTATCGCTTGGAAGGTAATCCCACTATGAAAGTTGAAATCATCAGCGAGAACATCGCCGTTCGTTCGTTCCCCGCACGCGAAGGCAAGGCCGCAACGGTCTTCCGCGAGCAGAAAGCAGCCATCGTCCGCCCGGGCGATTTCCCGCTGCCGTTCACCGTTGGTCTGGATGAAGACCAGCAGCCCTACAAGATCGGGACTTATGACCTGTGCCCGACCTCCTTGCAGAACAACAAATTCGGCGGTCTGGAGTTCGGTCGCCGCATTCGACTGCTGACGCCGTCGCCCACGCCGGGCCCGGCGCCGGGCAAGCCGTAATTTTCAGGAGTTCCCATGGAAGAGGCCGTTCTCACGCTGTACTGCAAACAGGCGGATTTCGATGCCTCGACCGGGCAGTGTGCGCATCCCTTCTATGGACCAGCGCCGATGCTTCTTCCGCCCATCGACGTTGCCGAAGGCCTCGCACTGTCAGCCGCAATCGCTGGCATGTGGGGCGTCGGATACATGATCCGGCAAGCCCGCCGGGTCTCAGGCGGTTAACCACCATCGAGAGAGAGAGAGAAAGTCATGAACAAGAGCACCAATCTGTACTCCAAGGCCCGCAACGTCAGCATCAAGGCAGTAACGGTCGTCACCACTGCACTGGTTTCCGCTCCGGTGTTTGCCGGCCCGCTTGCGGAGGCGGCTACCGGCGGCATGGATATCGCCGAACTCAGCCTGATCGGCGCTGCCGTTCTCGGCATGTGCGGCGTCGTTGCCCTGATCCGCGCCGGTCGAAAGGCATCCGGCGGCTAAGGCCAGGTCAACAGTAGGGGCGGGGAGACCCGCCCCTTTTTTGTTCAGGGGATACGTCATGGCTTACGCCGGTTATTTCGTGATGATTGGGTTTCTGGGGGGACTATGGCTTGCACTCGATGGTTGATGGTTCATCGCGGTCTGATCGCCATCGCACTCTGCGTGCTTCTTGCCTCCGCGATGGTGCCGAATGTGGCGCTCGCCCAAGCCAAGAATTGCTCGGTGGATGGGAGCGGATGCAGCCTCGCCGAGGCGATGGCCCAGTGCAACGCTTTCGTTCCCGGTGCCACCAACAATAACGTTTCCGGCGGTGTCACACGGAAGGTGTGCAATAAAGAAGGCGGTCCTGCGTCCGGCCGAATCATCATGCAGTACTGGGGGCGCGCGGCCGGCTCCACCAATGAGGGCGGCCCATATCTTGGCGGTTTTTGGTACTGGACCAATAAGTGCTCGGTCGAGCCTTCCTACACCGGCACGGGCCCGTGGTCCTCTGGCGGTGCGGCCAAGAGCGGCAGTCTTGGCTGTCGTAACATGTGCGACGGAATTTGGGGGCGCAATGCCGATAGCTCCATGACGTGGCAGGCCACCGGGGGCCTTTGCCCGGACAATGAGAAGGGCACGTGCGACAACTACGGTAGCGGCTATTACTGGAATGCGATTCTCAATGTGTGCGAACCACCTGAAGGTAAGTGCGGCGGTCGCCCCCAGAATTCGCTCGGCCAGTGTGCCCCGGAGCCTTGCCCTGAGGGCATGACGCTTCAAGCGGATGGCACCTGTAAAAACAAGACCAACGAATGCCCTGTTGGCCAGATCAAGTCACCTGATGGCAAGTGCTTACCCGGTGATGGGCAGTGTGCCCAAGGGGAAGTGCGCGGCAAAGATGGCACTTGCAAGAAGGATAGCGACGGCGACGGCGAGCCTGACGAGGGAGAAGAGGGCGGCGAGGGTCAGGACGGTAAGAAGAGAGACGAGTTCTCCGGCGGTGATGACTGCAAGACCCCGCCCACCTGCAGCGGCTCGCCGATCATGTGCGGACAAGCGCGAATTCAATGGCGCATTGACTGCAACACTCGCAAGAACCGCAACATCGCTGGCGGGACATGCAGCACGCCACCGGTCTGCACAGGCGACAAATGTGACGCGCTGGAATATACCGGCTTGCTCATGCAGTGGCGCACTGCCTGCGCTACCGAGAAACTTGCCCAGGGCAACAATGGAAACGGAGGCGCCCAGCCGGATTGGACCAAGGTCGGGGGCATGTCCACCGATCCCGGTGCAGGATCGTCACCTGATGATTTGAAGGTTCTGACCACAAAGACCCTCAGCGTCTCTGACCTCGATCAGTCCGGCATCGGCGGTGGAGGTTCATGTATGGGTTTTGCCTCCGGCGGCAGCAATGGCATCACCTCCGGGTTCATGTCGGCCATCTCCACGCCCCCTCCGTTCTTCTGCCAGTACATCGCGCAGATCAAGGCCCTGATCATCACCATTGCTGCGGTCGCCGCGGCTGTCATCCTCGCGCGAGGTGGTAACTAATGCCTCAGATCATTGCGGCCCTCGTAGCCCTTCTTGTCTCGGCCGCACGGCAGTATCTGCCCGGCATCGCTGGCCGAATCCTTCTCGCCCTCGGAATCGGTTTCGTTACCCATGAGATTGCCATGCCGTCGCTCAAATCATTGGTTGAGTCGAAGTTCGGCGCGCTTCCACCTGTCCTGCAGGCCTATTGGGGTGCAACTGGCATTGGCGTGGCCGTGACCATGATCCTTTCTGCATGGATTGCCGGGCGCGCGCAGAAGGCCGTGTTAAGCAAGCTGGGGAGCAAGTAATGGCGCTCTATCTCGTTACCGGCCAGCCAGGACACGGCAAGACTGCATATGCGCTGGACAAGGCGTTCAAGTTCCAAAAGGAGGGGAGGGCGATCTTCGCTCACGGCGTAAAAGACCTCGACTATGCCAAGGCAGGGTGGACGTACGTCGATGACCCGAAGAAGTGGGAGCAGCTACCCGATGGCGCTGTCGTCTTGCTCGATGAGTGCTACACGGTTTTCCCGAATCGGAATCCGGGCGCTGCTGTACCTGCGCACGTGCAGGCTATGGCCACGCACAGGCATCGCGGCTTTGACTTCATCATGATCGCGCAACAGGGGTTGCAGCTTGATCCATTTCTGCGCGGCCTATACGAAGAGCATGTGCATGTCCGACAGACCTCGATCATGCGCAGCAAGACAAAGCTCAAGCGCTGGAACCAGTATCAAACTAACGTCCAGGTCAAGTGCACCGATGTGATTGATTGGGTGCGACCTAAGTACGTCTTTGACTACTACACCAGCACCACGCTCGTCACTACAAAGCGAAGCATGCCGATGTGGATGCGGTGGCTGTTGGTTGCCATCGTCGTAGTTTCAGCTCTCGTACTAGGCATCAAATGGCAGCTACAGAAGAAGATCGAGGACTATTCGGGCCTCCCTGCCGCTCAGCAACCCATGGGCGCTGGACTGCCCGTGACTGCCGCCAGCGAAGCGGGGGCGGGCGCGGGCGGGCCAGTGACCTACGGGTCCACCGCTGAGTACGCCAAAGCTCATTTGCCTCGCATTGGCACAATGCCCTGGACAGCGCCGATCTACGATCAGCGTGCGATCACCACTGATCCGCAGCTGATCTGCATGTCCAGCATGGAAGGTCTTGATGGGAACGGACAACGCTCTGAGGCATCGTGTACGTGCATGACAGAGCAGGGCACCCGTTACGACCTCTCGCAGCCTGAGTGCCGCACCCTTGCGCGCCACGGGCCGGTCTACAATCCGTACAAGCAGCAGCGCGACATGCAAACCGGGGCAGGCTTGCCCGCCTCCGCACAGGCCCAACCAGCTATTGGACCCGTCCCGGCCATGCCGACAGGCGGCGACGCGATAATCAGCGTGGGAGAGCGCCCCATAGGCACGTTCCCCGAATCGGCGCAGAACCGTTACAGCGGAAGTTGACCTGACACGCTTACGGCCGGTGGAGATATGATGCACCCAGCTATAGGGGGCTACATGGACGTGAGAGCTATTCTGTTACTGGCGGCTATTGTCGCCAGCCCAGCATCTGCCCAGCAGGTGAATAAGTGTGTTGAAGGCGGCAAGACCAGCTACCAGTCTGCGCCGTGCGCTAATGGCTCACCTCAGAAGACGTGGGATGCCACTCCACAACACGAAACGTATGACAATCAGCTCCGGTTGGAGCGTATCCGCCAGGACATGCGTCAACGTCAGCAGCAGTCGTACCGGGCGGCCTCCGGTGGCGGCGCCAGTGGTGCGGTGGTCAGCCAGTACAGGGAGCGTGACCGCTGCCAAGCTGCTAAAGATCACCGGGACGCGGTGTACCGTGCCGCAGGTCTCAAGCGTTCGTTCGAACTTAGTAGGCAGATGGACGATCAGGTGTACGAAGCCTGCAAGTGATGGGGTGTAGGGGCTGAGCCCCTACGGTTACGCCTTCAACCTGCTGACCGCCCGAAGTGGCGATCGCGGAACTCGCCCAGGTCAACAACGACGACCTTGACCATCTGGCGCTGACCGGCTTTTCGTTGACCAGCCTCGGCCTTGCGCCGGGAGGCAAACCCGGCGACCCTGAGTTCCATCTGATCGCGCCATGCCAGCCCGGCAATCCGTTCGGGCGTCATGCGGTCACCGTCAGGGCTGACTAGGTAGTTGCCTCTGACGCTCCAGCCCGCGAAGGGGCCGGTCAGGTACTGGCACATGCATCAATGCTCGCTTTGTCCTTGGAACCACGGAGAGGCAAGAGCGATGCCAGCAGTGTCGGTTTTGCTAATTGTTGTCATCCAGATTAGGCCAAGAGAATCAGTGGGTTGGCGGAGTCTTCACTGATGATCAGCCCTAGGCAGTTGCCGAGCTGCAGTGAAACGACACGATCTTGGCAAATATTGCCGGGAACTGACACGATCTAGGGTCGGCGACTATGTACAGACTTGGGCAAACCCGCAAGGACCTGGGTACCGCCGCATCCTGCCCTTGGGACAACGGACCGGCGAGGATTTTGTTGCAGTAGCCTCCACTCGCCATAGCACATCGGGCAGGGGTGCACGTCCGCTCGGATAAGGGACGCAGAGTCGCAAAGCTCTAATTTAGGGTGACGCTGTGCGCTTCTCTGCGAAGAGAGAGCTTCGTTCTTCTACTCGTGTGCGTGCTTACTGGATCACGTGCTGCCTCTGCCCGAACACCCTTGATCGCTCAGTAGGACCGGGAAGTTAGGCAGCCTCCGTGGTGCCAAATTAGGTTAATTGGCGACCAAATATAGTTTAAAAGCTATATGTGTCAAAGACTTGCGGTTGAAAGCTCCGGCATGCCCGTGATATGACTCTTTTAACTCTCAATGACGGGCTAAAAGAGCATGAGCTGAGGCAACAGGTACCCTGCCAGAACGAAGAATGGCTCGGGTAGCAGCCCGAGCCATTCAGATAAATCGGTTGACCGCCGATTAAGTTCAGGCTCCCACTTTTCTACCCCGTCGTCAAGAGGGATGGGCACCTGTTGTCTCTGTTCGGGAGACGCGGCAATGGCAGTAGCGACTCGCGCTAAAAGACCGCCCCCTGATTTCGTCATCAGAGCGGGCGAGTTGGCGTTGTTCGAAGGCAGAGTGGTGAAGATCGTAGGCGTGCACTCGCAAGAGAAGATCCAGTTGAGATTTGTGGACACGTCCGAGTATTCGTGGACGAGTGCGATGCTCCTTCGTCCAATCCGATCGAAAACAAATGAAGGCGAACTTCGCGATGTGCTCAGCGTGGATCCTGAGCAGGAAAAGAGTGCTAGGAGGTGGAGCGCGGTTCTTTCGGAAGCGGCGAAATGTTGCGGCGGCAGACTGACTCAAGATCGATGTAGGGAGATTGCCGCCCGTATGGATGTGTCCACGCGCACCGTGAATAGACGATGGTCGCGGTACCTAAACAACCCCATCCCAGGTGCTCTCCTGCCCGGGTTGCCAGGGCCCAGTCCAGGCTCTCGCCGGCTGCGGCCGGTTGTCGAGAGCATCATCAACAAGGCGATCGATGAGCTCTACCTTGTACGTGAGCCGGCGACGGTCTCGTCTGTAATTGAGTACTGCAGCTCGCTGGCTCGGAGCTCGGGAGTGAAAGCCCCGAGTGGCAAGGCGGTGCGCGAACGCATACGTTGCAGAGACCCTCTAGCGTTGGCAAAAAAGAGACTTGGATACCATCAGGCGGTTGCTCAGCAATCCCCTTCGGTCCGCGGGCTGAGTCCAACCTCCGCCTTAGAAATGGTTCAGATCGACCACGCACTGATCGATCTCATTGTCGTCTCCCCGCTAACACGTCAGCCGATCGGCCGACCGTGGATAACAGTGGCAATTGATGTGTACACGCGGTGCGTGCTTGGCTATTACTTGAGCTTTGACACGCCAAATCAGACTTCAGTTGCCCTTGCATTGGAACGCGCGTGCTTCCCAAAGCACTCGTGGCTACGAAGCCTTGACTTGACTGTCAGCTATCCGATCTTCGGAAAGATGCGAAGCATCCACTGGGACAATGCGAAGACATTTCAGGCCAAGGAGATCAAGGCCCAGTGCGCTAGGTACGGGATTCATATCCAGGAGAGGCCGGTCCGCAGTCCTCATTACGGTGCATACGTTGAGCGTTATATCGGCACGATGATGGGTGCTGTGCATTTGTTGCCCGGAACCACCTTCTCAAACTCCAAAGCCAGGGGGGACTACCAGTCTGAGAAGAGGGCGGTGATGTCTCTCGTTGAGCTCGAAAGGTGGCTCGCCCTTGAGGTTGCCGGGGGCTATCACAACAGACCACATAAGGGCCTAGAGGGGCGGACGCCACTTCAGGTGTGGAAGGACGCTTGGACGGATGCTTCCGGAGCGGAGGTTATCCCGCCGATCATCGGCGACGCCCGCGACTTTGTTCTCGGATTCTTGCCATCCGTGCAACGCCGAGTGGGCCGGGAAGGGGTGAGTGTCCACGGGTTGCACTACTGGGATCCCGCACTTACACCGCTTATCAATGGACACATCGATCATCGTGTTCACTTTGATCAACGAGATCTGACGAAGGTCTATCTTCATTTCGGTAGCGACTACATCGATGTTCCACTGAAGGACAGGTCGCGCCCCCCTTTCTCTTTGTGGGAGCTGCGCGAGATTCGCGCTCATCTTAAGGCCGCAGGCCGGAGGGCCTCAGCCGAGAGCGAGCTGTTCGAGGCGATGGAACAACAGAGAGAGATCCATAAAGCGGCTGCGGCGAAGTCAAAAGCAGCAAGAAGAAAGATCGCCAGGATTCCTGACGCGCCCGCGGTTCCGGCTCAGACAGTGGACTACACCGAAGCTGTCGAGCCTCTGAGCGTTAGCGAAGGAGTGGTGAAATGAAGCTACGTTCAGTTGTCGCGCAGGCCGAAGCCAGTGCAGACGGTGAGATCAGTGCCGGAACCCTGCTCGCACAGCATAGTCTGGTTCCCTTTGTTCCTCACCCGGCGGCGGTTCGAGTTCTTAGGGCGCTGAGCTGGCTTCGGCGCAATGCGGCGGGGTTGGATCGGCCCAAGTGCCTCCACTTGGCGGCCGAGTCGGGGATGGGAAAATCGAGGCTCCTTAGGTACTACATGTCACAAATGGCCGCGGAGAGCGCTGCGTCAGGATTGCGTCGGCGTGAGGTCATTCTTGTCGAAGCTCCGTTCGATGGTCACCATCGAAAGCTCGCCCGCGCGATCATTGACGCGTGTTTGCCTGGGTATCCCGTCAACCGTACAAGTAGCGCGTACGACGTCGCACTGATGTTGATGGATTCGTCTGGGGTCAAGCAGATACTCATTGATGAAGCTGGCAATTTTCTCAACGCTGGTAGAGGGACTCAGCAGCAGACATTGGCGTTCCTCAAGGCAGTGTCGAATCGTGGCATGACCGTCTGCATTGCTACGACTCGCAACATGGTAAATGTGCTAGCTGCGGATGAGCAGCTTCAATCTCGGTTTAATAGGGCAGATCTTCCTGCGTGGAAGGAGTCGAGGGAATTCCGGCAGTTCCTGGCCGGCCTCGAACAAGCGATAGCGCTTCCCTCGCCGTCTCATCTCGATAGCATGGCGGTTGTCAAGTGGCTCCTCGTCAACGATTGCAGCACCACGGCCAGGCTGGTCGAGTTGATTGTCTCTGCAGCGGCTATCGCTAAGCGGGAGGGACTTCCGTGTCTTACGTTGCAGGCTCTGGAGCGCGCGCAAAGCCTGGCTATTGAGGGGGGAGGGGTCGGCCATGAAGCTCAGTGACCTCCCCATTCACTTGCCGGCGTTTCCTGGTGAGAGCGTCCATTCTTGGCTCGACGCCACGCGGCGAGAGCTTTCTCTGAGTGAAGCGGAGTGGTGGAGATGGTGCAATTGCCAGAACGTAGAGCATGAGCGCCCGGGCAGCGGCCGCATGTGGCAGGGTTTGCCCCCGGCGATCGGGGACATCACATCTATTCCCCCAAGTTGGCGGATCGGGGTCGAATGGCGCCGCCGCTTCTGCCCGTCCTGTTTCACTGAAGCTAAGGGCGGGACCAGACACCCGACCTTGGTGGATTGGCTGGATGCCAGGGCCATTGCATGCTCAGAGCACCGCTTACTGCTATGCGAGAACGTGCCCTCTCCTGTAATAGGTCTGGAGGTACACAATGAGGTGAAACTTCTTTACGACTGGCTTCAGGCGTGGCGCACGGGGGGTCTTGATCGATCCAGAGACTTGCTGGCCAGAGATCTCGTCATTGCTTCCACAAGGAACTGGGGGTGTCAGCACGACGGGATTGCCAGTTGCGAGCTTATTTGGGTTGTGGCGGAGATGGGCTGGCCAGCGCCCCGGCAGTACCACTCCTATCGGCCAGGCTGTCCTTCTCGAGTTGGGCAGCTAGCGTCCATTGAGCGTGCCGCTGCGCTTCTGGGGGCCTTCCGTGCTTGGAGTTCGCTGTGGGGCGAGCAGATGGACAAGCTACCGAGGTGGCCACTACCCGCCTGGATGTGGCTACAGCGTCGGTGTGGGGAGAGGGGGCAGTCGTCACACTACCGCCAGCTGCGCAGTATTGTCTCCTCGTACGGGAAGGTCGTAAGGCGCAAAGATAGGTTCTGAGTACGGCAGCATTGGGAGGCGGGGGCGTCATGCCCGCCTCCTCACTTTGGAATGGGCTTGCGGCTCGTGTGGGTCTTCAATTGCACCCCGTGAGCGTCCAAGAAATCTCCCATCGCACTCCTGCGCTGTAAGACCAGAGAGGGGATCTCCAACTGCAGCCGTCTAGCAACGGATACCGCGTAGTTCACCTGGGCATCCGTCGGGGGTCTTAGGTCCCAGTCCAGGCAATCGGCGATAGTTGGCGCCACTCGCCTGCTTAGACGCGCAGCAAAGGCGTCGCGCTCTGCCCCCTGCGCTAGTCTTCTCCATTGCTCTTCCAGTGCTGCCAGGACCCCTGAAGGGGCATCAAGGACAAACAACATGTCGCTCTCTGGATTGATGAGGAGCAGTGCCATGGCGCAGCCGGGGTGTGATACATATAAGTAGTCTACCTTTGAGGTGGTAGCTATAGAAGTAGCCCGTGGCCAATCCTGCATTCCATGCAGGACGAGACTTTCGCTACCCAAATTGGCTCCGCCATACGTTCACGCCGTACTGAGCTCGGCCTCAGTCAGGAGCGATTCGCCGACGGCATTGCTATGCATCGCGCGTACTACAGCTCTATTGAAAGGGGGGAGAAGAACATCACCCTCGCAACGTTGGTGAGGCTTGCCGAAGGGTTAGGCGTCAAGCCGTCCTTCCTCTTGGGTAGCGCAGGGTACTGACCGCACGGGGACTGCTCCCGGGCGCGCCTGAATACACTTTCCTGACCCGGAAGAGGGCAGGTCTCCGCCACAGGGCGTGCTCTGGGTCAACGGTCCAGCCCTGGGCAGCCTGGGTGCGTTAGAGATTGCACGCGGACTTGAGCTGGTCACCATGCCATCGGGTGTACCGCGACAGGTAATCCTCGGGTCGTGGGCGCATTCCGGCGCGAATGCGCAGCAACGTGGGCTATACCAATGCGTCCAGACAGGCAGGTGTCAGATGTAGAAGAGGGCAACATCTGCGCGTGCTGCTATCCCTTGGGCTCTCAGTAAAAGTGTCGTAGCGACACGTCGGCAGTCTTCTGAGGCTGCAGCCGCGTAGTGCTCACCGGTCGCATCCGCAGAAAGGAAAGGTCGTTCTACGGCGCTGAGCCGGCACTTGAGGAGAAGGTGATTAGGGATCGTTATCAGGGGTAGGGCGGAGGTCCGCTTCTGGCCGGAAGCAGACATGCGGTCGCCGCAGGTGACTAGGGTTCTTTATCAGCGGTAGGGCGGTCGCGTTTAGTCTCTGAATGGCGTGTAGCAGCCGGTTGGCACCGTGGAAATCAGTAAACATACTGGCGAGTAACCGGCAGTTGTGCGGATGCGCGTGGCAGAAGGCAAAAATAGACTCGATGCTCCCAAGTGGAGCTCGACATGTCGTCTACGCCGATGTGTATGGCAAAGGGGACGGGGGATGTCCGGGGCGCTCTCGAGAGGTGTTGCGGCTGACCGCGTTGGCATCCGCCTGCTTCATGAGCTACGCAACCTTTGCGGCCCCGCCTCCAGACCATGGGTTGGAACCCTTGCCCACGCTGCCCGACACCTTCACCAACGGCGATGGCACGGTTCTTTCGCTGGAGGGCGGGTGGCCCTTCGCCCTGGGTTCGGGTGACACCGCGGAAGATCTGACCGGTTGGAGAATCGAACCCCAGGCGCAGGTGATCTGGCAGCGCGTGGACGTCGACGACCTGGTCGATGACATCGCGCGCGTACGCTACAGCGACGGCGTTTCCACGGTCGGCCGGTTGGGCATCCGGCTCAATCGCATCGGCAGTGGCCAGGGCCGCAACGGCGGGCCCCGGGCCAGCGACGCGTGGCTTCGCCTGAACGCGTGGCACGAGTTCAACGGATCACCCAGGACAGAGTTCTCCAGCGCAACGGGGTATGTGCCTTTTACGGCCGAGCAAGGTGGGCATGCGTTGGAACTGGTGACGATGATGGGCAAGGCAGGACAGGAAAGGCGGGGCCAAGCCCCAAGGCGCAGCACCTGGTCGTCTGCGCGAATGGCGCAAGGGGTGATCGACGCCCAGCCAAGCCAGGATACCGATGGACCGTTGCAGATCAACGCGCACAGTGCTTAGCAGCGTCGTCCGAATCGGCGTAAGTGCGTCAATGGCTGCAATGCTGACTATGCTGCATCCAAGGACTTCAACTGCGCGGTCAACAGGCGAGTCAGGCTGCGGCGTGCAAAGTACCCCTGCAACTGTCGGGCCTTGATGGTTCTTGCTCTCAGGCGAGCCTGGCCACCCTCGCGATGCTCAATGCGATAGCAACGTGACGCCCCGCACAGCTCTGCCTGGCTCGCGGTGACCGTCACCACGGTCACTTCCAGGCTGGTGAAGGCAACCTCCGCGGCGATGTCGGGGTTCTCAGTGCTGGCGCGTTCGATCAAGGTCCGGAATCGCCCCAAGTCTCGTTCGCCGCCGCTGCTGAGCGCTCCGACATTGGTTGCACGGCGGACATCATCTTCGTCCCCGGGAACAGCTTGACTCCACCGCTCGGTGCGTTCGGGAATGACTGCTCGTACGACCTTGCCACTTGGCTCAATCAGGTCGATGACCACATCGAGCAAGTACACCGGTTCCAATCCCAAATTGGTCACGAAGCAGTGCGCATCCAGGTCCTTGCCCGCGCCCGAGGTGATCAGGATGGACGGTCGCTGCTGGCGTCGGTAACTGCGAAGGAAAAAACCCAGATAAACGACCCATATCAACGCTGTCACGCATGTCATGGCTGCGGTTATAAGGGGCGCGAAATGAAGCAGGTTCTGTAGCACGTTGAGGTTGATCCCATCGCTTCGATGCGTGTAAGCAGGCGGATGCCAATACTCGCGTTTGAGCCGCTTTCATCTTGTGAAGCGTTCAGCACCTGCGGTTAGGGCCTGCGGGCACGCGCAGCTGAATTAGCTCCGTTTCCTGCTCAGGGGCATCCCGCAGCGCATGACACTTCAGCTTCACCCGCGCTGTGCAGAAGGACGCGCACCTTCAGGTAGGTGTCATCCATCTGGCCTCGAATTTTGACGTAGCCTTGGCACGGGCTGCGCATACTTTCCGTCCATTGCTCTGGAGGAGAACGGCAGTGGGCAACTCATCACAAATTTTGTCGACTCCGAAGGTCCTGAGGCTCGAGGTGATGCCGCTGGACTTCGGCGAAGCTGCGGTGGTGGTGGAGCTGAAGTCTGAGCCGCCTAAGCGTTGGCTTAAGGCGCTCAAGCGCGAAATGTCCGACACGGAAGGGCTTGAGTCTGCCTCTGCCAAGTTCGACGGTTGCTTTGTCTACGTTCTGGGACTGGAACCGAGCATCGGAGACGCTGCCCGCCGAGTCAGCCGACTGCTTGCCGCAGTTCAGGAAAGGCTGGTGCCGGGCAATGGCAATTCTCCGGAGACGGAGATGGCTACAGCACGCCTTCCGACCCCATCAAATGCTGGCCTGGCTGCCCGCGTGATCAGCGGTGCCTGAAGGAATAGATGCAACGCTGGGCCCGCGGCCTACTCGCGCGGACGGACTGCTGAGCAAATGAACTGTTTAACTACGTGGCGATTTCGTTCGAGGACTTGGATAGGTTTCAACGGACGCATAACCCAAGCTCCGATAGCCTCATCGTCAGCATCAATGCCGATGCTGTCAATGGAGAACTGACATGGGCAACCAGAATCAGCAGGGTCAGCAGAACCAGCAGGACCAGAAGGGTCAGCAGGAGCGGGACAACCAGGGTCAGCAGCAACAGGATCAGGATCAGAAGCGGGAGCGCTCCGGCCAGCAGGGCAGCCAGGACGAAGAGGAATAAGCAGCTGCCAATCGCCCGGACCTGAATGCCAGGATGGCCCGGCTCGATGTCGGGCCATCGTCATTGTTGGGGCCGTAACGCAAAAGAGCAGCCGCGCCTGCCTTCAGTGGAGGGCGCGCACGCCCGCGATCGCTCTTCAGTCTTTCGATGCCCTTCGTTCAAACTGCATGCATTCGGCGGGAATGAGTCATCCTAAGTCCCAAGGCGGCGCAGGTAGCTCGCAAGCTTGAGAACGGTCGCTGCCTTGGACTCTTCAAGCAATCGGAGTGCCGTGGTCTTTCGAGAGCCGATGCCGGCAACCGCTTCCTGCACCACGATCGTGTCGTATTCCCTGGCGTTGCCATCGAAACATGTGGCCGTGATACACGACTCCGCCGTCATTCCTGCAACGAGGAGCTCCCTTACGCCAAGCTTGGCAAGCAGCACGGCCAGTGGGGTGGCGAGAAATGCGGAGTGCTTGGGTTTGAGCACGAAATAGTCACCGTGTTCCGGTTCCAGAATCTTCGCGATCGCCGATGACTCCCCCTCGGTGGCCAAGCACAGCCTCACCAACTCCTTGAAATCCATCTGCCAGTTGGCGAAGTTGTCGTTGGCGTAGATGACCGGATGGCCGAGCGCCCGGAAGCGCTGGGCGAGCGTCGCGATGTGCCGAGCGGCTTCCAGCGCCTTCGGCTTCACCTGGCCGGCTTCCGGGAAGTCGAACAACGTAAACATGTCGATGATCAGGAGCGCTGGGCTGGGTGTATTCATAGCTGCTCTTGCCCCTCAATCGCCCGTTTGGCTGTGAGGCGCCGCCAGCGGTTTGGACTGCGGTGAGTCCTTCTGACGAAGGAATATGGTCAGGATAACCAAGGCAAGCACGGCCAAGAACTCACTCTGCCAGTTCTGGAAGGATTCGAACCAGAAGCTGCTGCTCCACAGGTGTTCCCAGCAGGTGGGAGCGGGCAATCCCTTCGCGAGCTGCTCATCGACCTCCGCACGCCAGCTGCCAGCAAGATGCAGCGAGAAGCTCAGCAGGAACAACGCCGTGAATGCGATCGCCAAGGAGTGACCGTAAAGCATTTTCCAAATCCCGCCTCTCCGAACGGCCCAAGGCATGGGACCCGGCTCAACTCGCTCTTGCTCCTGCGCATCATCCAGTGGGCGCGATTCGGCCGAACCCTTCTGGCGGAGGCTGACGGTCAGCAGGACATACATGCCCATCTGAAGGAACTCGCTTTCCCAGTTCTCGAAGGTTGCGCTGAAGAAATGGCCGCTATGCAGGTAGTCAAATAGGCTCAGTGCAGCGCGGTGCGTTTCAGCGAGTTCCTCGTTGTGGGTCAAAAAGCCAGTCCATATCTGGCCTCCCAAGAAGACTAGGAGAAAAGCCAGAAGCACGATCGACAAACCGTTTCTCTTCCACATGCCCACACTGCCTACAGTTGAACGAACGTCTCGACAGTAGTCCTGCGACTAGCGAATTGCAGTGAAGGAGCGGCGATCCACGCCGCTCCCCGGTTTAGCCACTAAGTCCTGGCTTTTTGCCCAACGTGTTGCCTTGCCCAAAGTTGGGCTGAGTTTTTCCATCGCGCTCGCCCGCGCCTTCGGGCTCTGCCTCTCCCGCCTTACCGCCCTTTCCATGCCCATGCTGGTTGTAGCCAGCGTTCTCAGTGGCACGATTGGCGGCGCTTTCATCCGCAGCAGGCGGCTTGGCAGGAACGAATGGCGAAATCGGGTCACTCGCGGGGAACGTCTCCTCCAAGGCCTCTTCGTGGTTCCTGTCCGTCTGGGTCTTCCGGTGATGCTCCTCAGCCGGTGTTTCGCTACGGGCCTTCTCCCCGGGCACAGGGAGATCTTTCTCGTCTCTGCTCATAACCATGCGCCTCAAGCGGCCTTCGCGGCCTTGGCGTTACCACCAGACTTGGCCAAGATCGTCAGCTTCTCGTCGGTTACCTTTTCTTCTTCCAATGTTTCCAGCAGGAGCGGGAGCGCGTCCTTGTAACCCAACTGCTTGGCGAGGGCCGCGATGGTGCCGTAGGAAGCGATTTCGTAGTGCTCGACCTTCTGGGCACCGCCAATAAGGGCGGCATCCCGCACCGGGCCTTCCTCGATACTGTCGATGGCTTCCTTACCCTCCTCAACCAACCCCTCCATGGCGGCGCACTTGATGCGCTTGAGACGGATGCCCAGCAGCTCGACAACCTGGTCGATGCGTTCGATCTGACCCTGTGTCTCTTCCAGGTGAGTTTCGAAGGCGGCGGCCAGGTCCGGATTGGAGGCGGCTCGCGCGAGGCGCGGCAGTGCCTTGGTCAGCTGCTTCTCCGCGCTGTAAATGTCCGACAGTTCGTGGATGAACAGGTCTTCAGCGGTCTTGATCGCCATGATGGTTCTCCGGGTTGGTGGTGGGTGGAGCCCTGAAGCTAAGCGCCCTCTCGTTAGGTTGGTGCGCAAATCTGTGAAGGCCTGCTACACGCCTGCAACGTCTTCTTGCGCGCACGGCATGCACAGGTCTTTTTTCGCTTTGAGATGGGCCGCAGTCTTGGCCAACTGCTCGTATCGAAGGCGGATTTCCTCCAGACGCTCCTGGTCCATCTCCTCCAGATTCAGTAACTCGTTGTTGGCGTTGCTGGTCACTCGGATCAGCTCATCCAGCTTGATGTGGATGGCGGCGGTGTCGGCATTCTGGGTGTGCTGAATCAGAAACACCATCAAGAAGGTCACGATCGTCGTTCCGGTATTGATGACCAACTGCCACGTGTCGTTGAACCTGAAGAACGGTCCGCTGCTCGCCCAGACAATAACCACACCCAAGGCCGCTACGAAGGCGCCCAACGATCCCGAGGCGCGCGAAGCAGAACAGGCAATTTTGCTAAAAAACGGTTTCGACATGGTCCACTCATGCGTGTTGAGTGGAAGAGAACCTACGACCGCGAATGTCGAGGATTGGTGACTTTCAGCATCGTAGGAAACCCGAAGTGAACGCTTTCGAGGGGACGCTTACGGCAAAAGGGATGTGTGCGGGCCGTTGACAATGTCCTTTCGCCGTTTTCACGCATTTAGAACGAGGATTGCCGGCTCATGCCAGCGGAGGATCCGAGGATGATGGCCGACGCATTGAGGCGTTTGAGTGACTGGACTGCCCAGCCTGCGTTCCGAGAGTTGACCGTGCGGGAGGCTGCCATGCACCTGCAAGAACTTGCACCCAGCTACCCAGGTCCTTTCGATCAACCGGTGGAGATTTGTGTAAATGGGTGCCGGTGGTTTGCCGAGGAGGTCGAGGCAGTCGCGGACGCTATCCACAGGGCAGGACGGCGACCCCATCGCGCGAGGGAACTGCTCGGCGGTCCCGAATGGGGCATCTTGCGCAATGCGGCCGGCCTGTGGGCGGTGACCGGTCCCATGGCGGGGCGGAAGTCCCAGTACCGCGAGGGATCCGCGTTGGTCCAGGCTCGCGAGCCCGAGGCAGCAGTTGAAGCTTAGATCACTGCTGCGGTGGATCTGAGGACGCAGGGCCGCCGGCTGATCTTTGCGAAAATTCCATGAAACGAGCAGCCGAAATCGCCTGGCGGCTCCCGCACGCAGGGCACTCCAGCACCGCCCCGCCACCCGGTATGTTCACGAGGCTCGGCGGGGCAGTAGCATTGGTGACGCGGTGGCAGGAAAGACATTCAGCCTGAACGTTAAGCACCATAGGTTCCTCATCCGAACCCGGCCGACTTGGCTGCACGTTGACTTCAAACAGATAGAACAGCCCAGTATTTGGCATGCCAGAGATTTCGCGTTTAGTGGCGCAAGCGGGGGAAGCCCGGGCCTAAGTATTGCCTTCATCATAAGTACCCAAGACCGCCGTAGCCAGAGCCCGGTGGAGTCCAAATGTGCTGGCCGACGATGAGGGCCAGAAACGCTTCGAGGTCCGAGGTCGCTAAGTCATCAGCGTAGGTGATGTGTCGGAGCTGAGCCTCATCTGTGAAGGGGCGCGCGATTCCCGTTCACGGCGGGCCTACGGTGGTGGGACTAGAAACAGTCTACTTGCCTGGGAGTAGATGCCATGACTGACGACAAGAAGAAGACCGGTTCCCCGGATCGCGACCGAATCAACGTCAATGAAGATTACGAGGTCCAGTATTGGACCAAGACATTGGGCGTTACGGCTGCCCAGCTAAGGGAAGCGGTCAAGGCCGTCGGCCCCACCTCGGCGGCGGTTCGTGAGCACCTGGGCAAGTGACGGGCGCGAGGCATGTCCCTCACCGAATATCGCCGCAAGCGCAGCTTTAGCAAGACCAAAGAGCCCGAACCCGGCAAGGCACTACCCGCCGGGCAGCGGGCCATCTTTGTCGTTCAGTTGCATCATGCCAGCCGTCGTCACTACGACTTCCGCCTCCAGCTTGGTGACGCGCTGAAGAGCTGGGCCGTGCCCAAAGGGCCAAGCTACGACCCGAAGGTCAAGCGGATGGCTGTTGAGGTGGAAGACCATCCCGTCGACTACGCCAGCTTCGAAGGCGAGATCCCCAAGGGCGAATATGGTGGGGGCCACGTCGCCCAGTTTGATCACGGGGTCTGGGCCACCGAAGGGGATCCCGAGGCCCAACTCGCCAAAGGACATCTGCGCTTCGAACTGTTCGGATCCAAGCTCAAAGGCGGATGGCACCTGGTCCGCTCCGGCAAGCCGGCGCGCCAACCGCAGTGGCTTCTCTTCAAGGAGGCCGATGCCTACGCCAGCCAGGTCGAGGCCGATGACCTGTTGGGGGATGTCGCCGCGCCCCCTGCCGCAGACCTCAAACGGGCCGGCAGCGGGAAGCCCGACAAGAAGCGGCTCAAGGCGATCCCCGTCGCAAAACCCGCTCGACGCGTGGATTGGGCCAAGAGGGCGTTGGCGCTGACCAGTGCTAAAAAGGCCGAGGCCCCCCAGGGTCCGTTCGAACCCCAGTTGGCCAAGCTGGGCGACTCGCCACCCAAGGGCGACCAGTGGGTTCACGAGATCAAATGGGACGGCTACCGGATCCTGGCCACGGTAGCGCAAGGCGAGGTTCGCTTGTGGTCGCGCAACGCGTTGGAATGGACCAACAAGATTCCCGAGATACGTGATGCCGTCGCTGCACTCGGTTTGAAATCCGCCGCCTTGGACGGGGAGTTGATCGCGGGGCGCGGGACGAAGGAAGACTTTAATCTGCTTCAAGCCACCCTATCTGGCGAGCGCCAGGGTGCGCTGTCGTATGCGCTCTTTGACCTTCTGCATATCAATGGCGTGGACATTGCGGATGCGCCGCTGCTGGAACGAAAGGAGCTGTTGGAGGACGTCTTGAAGGGAGCCTCATCCCATTTGGCCATGAGCTCGCACATCGCCGGCGATGGGGAGGCGGCCTATCGTTTGGCGGGTGAGCAGCATTTCGAGGGCATCATCTCCAAGCGCGCCGATCGCGGCTACCACGGCGGCCGAGGTGAGGATTGGAAGAAGACCAAGCAGTTGGCCAGCGACGAATTTGCTGTGGTCGGCTACACGGCACCCAAAGGAAGCCGCACTGGTTTCGGATCGTTGCTACTGGCCAAGCCCGACCCCGAGCATGGGTGGCTCTACGTGGGGCGCGTCGGCTCGGGGTTTTCGGACACCCTGATCGGGGAGCTGACGGCGCTGATCGGCATCGCCGGCGGGAAGAAGCCCACCGCACATGTCCCAACGACAGAGACGGACTTGCGGGCCGCCACCTGGTTTGCGCCCCGGTTTGTCGTCGAGGTCTTTTACCGAGGCATTGGCGGGCAACAATTGCTGCGCCAAGCGTCGCTGAAAGCGGTGCGGCCCGACAAAGACGTGGCCGATCTAAAGGACTCGGATTGGAGCAGCGATACCGGCGGCGGTGCTACATCTGCCAAGCCGAACAAACGTGGGAAGCAAGCCGTCACCAAACCCGAGCGCGGTGTCGCCGTCAAACCCACGAACAGCAAGGGCAGGGCGGGTGCAGGAGAGCGGGTTCCCCCAAAGCTCTCCAGCCCGTCCAAGGTGATCTTTCCCGACATCAAGGCCACCAAGCAGGAGGTGTGGGACTACTACAGCGCGGTTATGGACCATCTGCTGCCTGAGATCGTTGGGCGTCCACTGTCGATCATCCGCTGCCCAGCTGGCACCGGCCGGCCGTGCTTCTTCCAGAAACACCACACTGCGGGGCTGGAGTTGGTCACTTCGGTGAAGCTCAAGGAAGACAGTGGGATCAATGCCTACTACCTGGTGGTCGACGACGCCGCCAGTCTCTTGGAGCTTGTGCAGTTCAACGCCTTGGAGTTCCACCCTTGGGGCAGCCACGCCGATTCGCCCGACCGCGCCGATCGTGTGGTGTTCGATCTTGACCCGGGCCCAGACGTGCCGTTCTCCGAGGTCAAGAAAGCTGCAACCGACATAAGGAAGCTCCTTCAGCAGTTGGAGCTGGAGTCCTTCCTGCGCGTTTCCGGAGGCAAAGGCTTGCACGTGGTGGTGCCGTTGAATCCGGGATGCGATTGGGATTTGACCAAGCGGTTTGCTCATGGATTCGCAGACGCTTTGGCACAGTCCGAGCCGCAGCGATTCTTGGCGACGTCGACCAAAAGCCTGCGCAACAAACGCATCTTCGTCGACTACCTGCGCAACGGCCGAGGGGCTACCGCCGTGGCGTCCTATTCCTTGCGAGGCAGGCCCGGCGCGCCGGTGGCAATGCCCATCGCGTGGAGCGAGCTGTCGAAGCTCACCCGGGCCGATAGCTTCACCATGAAGGACGTGCCCGCCAAGCTCAAACGCAGGCGCAAGGATCCTTGGGAAGGTATCGAATCAATCCAACAGAACTTGGCACGGTGGGCACAGGACGACTGATCCCACTTACCAGCTGCCGTTGCTTTTCAGGAGGAATCACTATGCGTCGATCCATCGTTTGCGCCGCCGTCGCGCTTGTCCTGTCTGCGTGCGGCGGTGGGAACACAGAGTCCAGCGTCCAAGCGCCCGGGGCCGAAGAAAGCGCGAAGACCAAAGCGCTAGAGACCGGGGCGGCCGTGCTGCAGGACCGGCCTCCGGTCGACGCCATCAACGCCTATCTGGACGGGTTCCATTTCTACAACGGCCAGATGAAGGTCCAGATGGAAGCCCATCACTACTGCTCCATCCTCAACGAGGATGTCATCCAGTGCACGATCTACGACGGCAATGTGAAAGACGCCAAGCTGATGGGGGTGGAATACATCATCAGTGAGAAGCTGTTTGCAGGCCTTCCTGAGCAGGAAAAAGCGCTGTGGCACAGCCATGTTCAAGAGGTGAAATCGGGTCAGCTCATTGCGCCGGGGATTCCCGAGGTGGCCGAGCATGCGCTGATGGAGAAGCTCATCCACACGTATGGCAAGACCTGGCACACATGGCACACAGACCTGGACAAGGACCTGCCCCGAGGCATGCCGCAGCTGATGATGGGGTTCACCGCAGACGGCCAAGCGGACCCGGCCATGGTCGCTGCCCGTGACGCCCGGCTCGGGGTCAGTAGTGAGGACAAGCGGAAGCGTCGTGCCGATATCGCCGCGCCCCCCATCGATGCAGGGGCGGATGCGTGGCAGAAGGGGAAGGTCATCCAGATCGAGGACCCGACCGGCGGGCATGTTCACGCAGGGAAAGATGAACCTGACGCGCCGTCCGACGGGGACAAGAACGCGACGTCCAAGGGCAGCTCAGAAGTGTGATGGCGGGCGTCGAGGTCAAGACCAAGACGTCCGTAGGCTGTTACCGGGTTTCGATGACCAGAGCCCGTTGGAACACCGGCAGCATTGGGCTGAGCGGTATTCTCGGTGCCAAAGGGTGCTGCGCCGAACGCTTGGAAGGCTCCCCAAAAGCCGAGAGCCGCGCGTTGCTGACGGCGTGATGCGAGCCACACTGGCCGCAGCGGAAAAGCGCGCCGCCCGGAAGCTCTATTAGGGAGCCACGGGAGGACGCGGTGGTCGTGCTGCAATGGCTGCATTCGACGGTAAGCGCCAGGATTCGCTCTACGTCGCCAGTAGAGGCATAGCTCGCTTCAAAGGAGCGAATGACAAAAGATGCTGAGGTGGGCATCGTTGCTCCTGAACAGGGGGGGCTGACCAGAGCATCTCCGGAAACCCGTGACGGGGTTGTCGTGAAGGGACGCAGCGTTGTTCCGTCAACGCTGCACCGCCCCTTGGGATAGGGATGCCGATGACGGGCTCGGACCCCTCAGACCGCATTTCGAGATGTCCGACGTCCGCCTTAGTCGCCATCTATCGCATAAGCGGCGTGCACCAAGGCTAAGTGACTCAGGCCCTGCGGCGTATTGCCCAGCCCTTCATCGGCTTGGGGATCCCACATCTCTGGCATAAGGCCCACGTCGTTCTGGACGCGGGCCAGCAACGATCCGAACAAGCGATCCGCTTCTTCTGCCTCCCCCAGCAGGCCGTAGGCTTCCACCATCCAAAACGCGCAACTGATGAACGTGCCTTCGCAGTCCTGCATGCCGCTGTAGCGCCACAGCAGATCCCCGCTTTCATCCGACAGTTCGCACCGAATGGCCTCCCGAGTAGCGATGAAACGCTCCCGGCGCAGTTCGCCCAAGCCGAAGCGCGAAGCGAGCATCAGGCTCGCGTCCAGCCGGTCGCTGCCGGCATGCATCACGTAGCTCTGCTTTGCCTTATCCCAGCAGTGCTCGTCGATCCAGTCCAGGATGCGCTCTTTCTCGCGCTGCCAGCGCGGCAGACGGGCAGTGGTGATGTGGCCAGCCTCGGCGAGTTCGCAGGCTCGGCGGAGCGCCATCCAGCATTCCACCTTGGACATCGTGTAGTGCTGCGCGTCGCCCAGTTCCCAGAAGCCGCTGTCCTTGCGCATCCAGTTGTCGGCGCATTCGTCAGCCAGTTCGAACAAGAGCCGGGCAGTTGTGGGGTCGAGGATGTGGCCGGCTTCGATCATCCGGCTGGCCATTTCCAATACGTCGCCGTAGGCGCAGGTCTGCAACTGCTCAGAGGCCGCATTACCCACGCGCACTGGTTGGCTGTTGCGGTAGCCCGGCACATCGATACAGCGTTCCTCTTCGACCCGCTCGCCGCGAAGGGTGTAGCACGGCGCAAGCCCGGGACGGTGGCGACCGATGGTGGTCATCAGCCAGCTGAAGCCGGCCTTGGCGTCGGGCAGGGCACCCACGCGCAGGAAGGTCTTGATGACGTATGCGGCATCGCGAACCCAGGCGTAGCGGTAGTCCCAGTTCTTGTCGCCGCCGATGCGCTCGGGCAACGAAGCGCTCACCGCTGCGGCGATGGCCCCGGTGGGCGCGAACCAAAGGAATTTGAGCGCCAGCGCCGATCGGATGACTTCAGCGCGGCGGCTTGCGTCGCAGTGCAGGTCGTCCACCCACTGGCGCCACTCCCGATCGGAGCGGTCGATGCGGGTATCGATATCCACTAAAGGCGGAACTGGGAGCACTTCGTCCTGAGAGGCGAGCAGAGCGATGATCTCCTTGTCGCCGGTCCGAAGGGTCACGGTGCCGCGGAGTTCCCGGTCATCGCAATTGCCGATCTGCACGCGTTCGGAATAGCGCAGCATCGTCATCACGGGGCCGGCGTGATGCACGCATCCGTTTGGGGTATCGCTCATCCAGGGCGTGCAGGCCCCAGCCCGGGTGCCCGGCTGGTAGAGCAGATCGAAGGTGACCTCTCCCTCCAAGCCTTCCAGCCGGCGGCCCAGCTCGGACCAAGGCAGCCGCCCGGCCGGGCCGCTGTTGAGCGACTCGGTCACCTGGGCCAGGCCGGTGTCGGTGCGGACGTGCGTTTCCAACACGTTGCTGTTGTCGCGGTAGCGCCGCTGCACCTGCTGAACGTCGCGGGCTTGGAGCACAAAACGACCGCCGGCCGGGGCATCGAGCAGGCGGTCGAGCAAGGGCGGTGCGTCCATGCACGGGGCGCACCACCAGTCGATGCTGCCATCCGGCGCGATGAGCGCACTGGAGCGCCCATCGCCAATGGCGGCGTAGGAGTGGATGGGCGCATACCCGTCCGCGTCGCGCTCGGCAGGCACGCTATCGGCATCGCTGGAGCCAGCGGTCACGGCAGCAGCATGCCGCCGGTGGCGCCGATCACCTCGCCGGTGATGTAGCTCGACTCCTGGGTGGCCAGCAGGACGTAGGCCGACGCCATTTCCACCGGCTGGCCCGCACGCTTCAGCGGCGTCTGCGAGCCGAACTCCGGGATAGCCTCGGGCGGCTGTCCGCCTGCAGGCTGCAAGGGCGTCCAGATCGGACCCGGAGCGACCGCGTTCACGCGGATGCCGCGCTGGGCCACCTGCTGGGCCAGGGCCTTGGTAAAGTTCACAATGGCCGCCTTGGTGGGAGCGTAGTCCAGCAGGTTGGGCGAGGGCTGATAAGCCTGGATGGACGCGGTGTTGATGATGGTGGCGCCGGCCGGCAGATGCGGCAGGGCAGCCTTGCACACCCAGAACAGCGCGTGCACGTTGGTGCGGAAGGTGGCGTCGAATTGCTCGGAGGTGAGGTCTTCGATCTTTTCCACGGCCAACTGTTTGCCGGCGATGTTGGCGACCACGTCCAGCCCGCCCAGGCCCTTGACCGCCTGCGCCACCAAGTCGCCGCAGAACTGCTCGTCCTGGAGGTCACCCGGGATGGCGATCGCCTTGCGGCCTTCGGCTTCAATCAGCGCCACCACTTCGGCAGCGTCGTCTTCTTCTTCGGGCAGGTAGTTCAGCGCCACGTCGGCGCCTTCGCGCGCGAAGGCAATGGCCACCGCGCGGCCGATGCCGGAATCGGCGCCGGTCACCAGCGCCTTGCGACCCTTCATGCGCCCCAGGCCTACGTAGCTTTTCTCGCCATGGTCGGCCGCCGGCTTGAGCTCATGAACAGTGCCGGGCGGGGTTTGAACCTGGGCCGGGTAGGTCGGCTGTGGGAACTGGGTCAGCGGGTTCTGCATGTCGTATTGGTTGCGGGACGTCATTGGAATCCTTGGGGGAGGAGGGAGATACAGGCCTTACAGGGTGACCGCGCCGCCGGAGACGGTAAGCAGTGCGCCGGAGGTGTAGCTCGCGCTGTCGGCAGCGAGCATCACATAGGCCGAGGCGAGCTCTGCCGGCTGGCCGGGACGACCGAACGGGGTCTGGCTGCCGAACTGCTCAACTTCCTCTGCGGCCATGCCGGCGGGAATGAAAGGCGTCCAGATCGGGCCGGGCAATACTGCGTTGACACGGATGCCCTTCTCGGCGAGAAGACCGGCCAGGCCGATGGTGAGGTTGGCCACCGCGCCCTTGGTGGCCGAGTAAGGCAGGATGTTGGGCGTGGGCTTCTTGGAGTTCACGGAGGCGGTATTGATGACCGAGCCGCCGTCCTGCAGGTGCGGCACGCACAAACGGGTCAGGTTGAAGACGGCATGCACATTGGTATCGAACGTCTTTCGCCAGTCGTCCAACGTGATGTCATCAAAGGATTCGTAGTAGCGCTGATACGCGGCGTTGTTGACCAGAATGTCCAGGCCCCCGAGTTCGCGAGTGACCTGCTCGATGAGCGCTTCAGCCTGGGCGTCGTCGCTGATGTCGCAGGGGCACAGGACGGCCTTCTGGCCCGCCTCTTCTATGAGGACCCCAATGCTGGCGGCATCCTTCTCCTCGCCCTCAAGGAACGCGATCGCCACATCGGCGCCTTCCCGGGCGTAGGCAATGGCTACTGCCGCACCAATACCGCTGTCGCCGCCGGTAATCAGCGCTTTCTTGCCTTTCAGCATGCCGTGACCAACGTAGCTTTCCTCACCGTGGTCTGGCCGAGGATCGAGCTTGTCGGTCTTGCCGGGAAACGACTGCTGCTGCGCCTTGAACGGCGGCCGGGGATAGTTGGGCACGGGCATTTGCTGAGCCTCTATTGGGTTGAGGAAGGTCAGTGTGCGGACGCCTTGGTAAACGTCGCGGCCCAGTGGTGTCGATGCGATGTGCAGGGGTCGGATCGACCGGAGGGTCAGAGCGGGTAGGCGATGGTCGTCATGATGCTGTTCTCGGCTTGGCGTGAATCAAGCCGGGTGTGCTGGACGACGACCGGAACATCGGATTCGATGACGCACGAAAAACCCACGCCACGGGGCACCGGGGCAGGCACCTCGAGATCGTTGAAGCGCTTGTGACACGTGCGCCGGGCGGGGACGGTGAAGCGGTAAGGGCCCTGCGGGTCGCGATCCTCGAAATACAGCGTCAGGGTGATCGCCGCATCGGTGGAACCGGTGTTGAGGATGCAGCAGGTCTCGTGGCTTTGCAGCTCTGGTTCCGGCCCGTTGCTCCACGCAGGGATGTAGCCCTCGGCGATAGCCCAGCACCGCCGACCGAGGGACGTCGGCTCATTGAGGTTCATCCGCGACGTCCCCTTGGCTTGGCGCCCCCGGCAGCCCATTGTGTGATGAGGGCAGCACTGCCGACGGCAATGGCGTCTTCCACGGCGCCGGTGCTGCTTTGACCGTAGCGGGCGATCGCCCGCATGCGCAGGTTGAAGGTCACGTAGGCCATACCAACGGCGGCGCCTGCACCCAGAAGCGCGCCCAGCTTTCGCTGCCGATGGGGAGCGAGCGCTGCGCCTGCAATCATCCCGGTAGCGACGCGCGCAACCATGCCTGCCGGAACGATGCGGTCGGGGGCCGTTTTCATCTTGTCACCAACGAGCTCACCGCCTGCCAACGCGAGCATCCCTGCGGAAGCGAGCTTGTTGGCCAGAAGGCGAGGGGCACCGTTATCGGCCGGCAAGTTACCGCTCCGCGCGGCGTTGGTCACCGCGGCCAAGGGGGTCATCGCGCGCATTCCTGCGACGGCTCCCATCAAAATCGAATGGATCAAGGCCATCTGGCTCTCCTGAATAGGGCGGAATCGCCGGAGCCGGCCCTCAGGGCTTTGCCGGACGCTCGTAATCTTCCGGTTTGGCGGTGTGCTCCGCCTCAGGCATGTCCTTGTCTTTCCACGTGGCGTCATCGTTCCGGAGCTTGTCCGGGGTGTGCGCTTTATCCTGGTCATCCACGTCGGCGCCGGGATTAAGGGGCAGTTTGCTCATGGGTCGCTCCGTGTTGGTGTCAACCTCTATGCTGCTCCCGCCGCCATGAGAACGGCGTTTGGGCGGACTCCACATTTTCACGACGCCGCGGTCACCGTCTGGCTACGTTGACGCGGGTATCTGTTCGTCGCAACGGGCGGAGGACCTTACGATGCATGGACCGACCAGGGAGGGCCTGCGGTGATCGCAGTGATAGTTCCGGCCCACAATGAGGCAGCAGACATTGGCCGCTGCCTGGAATCAATCACCGTGGCCGCCAGGCATCCTGGACTTCGAGGCGAGCCCGTAGTGGCAGTCGTGGCGCTCGATGCCTGCACCGATAAAACGCCAGACGTATGTTTGCACCACGGTGCCGTGGCCATCTCGATTGAGGCACGGTGCGTGGGCGTGGCACGTGCGGCGGCTGCCAGCCATGCCCTTGGCTTGGGTGCGCGCTGGATAGCCAGCACTGACGCCGATACGCACGTCCCGTTTGACTGGCTCTGGAAACAAGCAAGCTGTGGGGCCGATGCGTTTTGCGGCGTAGTGGAGGTGCGTGACTGGCTTGATTACCCGGCTGCCGTGCGCCAAGCATTCGCTAGGCGCGAGCATGCGCGCGAAGGCCATCGCCATATCCACGGTGCCAACATGGGTGTCAGTGCTGCGGCCTATCGGGAGGTGGGCGGCTTCTCACCGCTGTTCACGGGGGAGGATGTGGCGCTGGCTCAGGCGCTTCAGCGCTCGGGGGCCAGCATCGCTTGGCGAGCTCGACCAGTCGTCACCACGAGTGCCCGCCGGTCAGCCAGGGCACCTCACGGGTTCAGTGGCTTCCTGCGTGCCTTGGAACGCGAAGTGCTCGAAGCGGGTGGGGCGTTGTTACCATCGCGGGAACTGGTGCGATGACGCTGAGGCCAGAGGAAGTCCAGACCCCAGGTGGATGGCTCCGCTGCCCGGTCGCCGTATGCGGGGACAATGTCCGGTGCTTTCCAAGCTCCCGGCAGTCCGGGGGTGCATGGTCTCGCGTGACCATCTTGGGCGAGGGGCATTCGTCCACAAGGTGGAAAAGCGGGACGAGGGCAAAGTTGGAGCATCTACGAATAGCCCCAAGTTGCACGTGGGAGCAGGGATGCTCATGTGCGCCCTGAATCGCCATAGCTGCACTAGGGCCTGAGCCTACTCACCAGGTGCAGAAGCTCTTTGACACTGAACGGTTTGGTGACAAATGGCGCGCCCTGATGCCGCTTCGGAACCGCTTGAAAGTAGACAGCGGAAGCGAATAAGAACGGGATTCCACGAGCCGCCATTTGATCTGCAACAGGGAACACCGGCCCGTCTCGCAGCTCAACGTCCAAAATGGCCGCATCAACGGTGTGGCTGGCAAGGGAGCTTAGCGCATCGGCAACAGAATACGCAGGCACGACCCGAAATCCCGCATCGCCTAAAGCCTCGACAAAAAGCCTGGAGAGCTCGATCTCGTCCTCGACTACCAAAATGACACTGCCTGATTCAGATTCAGCCGGACGGGTCATGAACTAATGAAGTTGCGGAGAGAATCGAATCGTCCTCTTCGACGTGTCAACGTCGAGCCAAGGGCTTTTGGCTCTGCGTTGACATGCACGCGCCGATAGGCGATGGATTCGTGGCTCAATTCAATTGTTCGTGGATCGCAGTGATGAGCTGTTTGAAGCGGTAAGGCTTCGGCAGAAAACGCACGGACGCAGGAATGGGGGGGAGCTGGGAGCGCTGGAGCCCGGACACCACCAACACACGGGCGCCGGGCTGCGTTTCGGCGACCGCAGCCGCCACCTCAAGGCCTGAAACACCACCCGGCATGCTGACATCCGTAACCACCACGGCGTATTGCGTTTCACCCCTCAACTGGGCGATCGCTTCTATTCCATCGGATGCGGGGGTGACCGCGAAACCCTGATCGGACAACGCTTGGGTCACCACCGAGCGCAAATCGGCTTCGTCTTCAACGAACAGCAAATTAATGGGCATATCAAGGCTCGTGGATAGGAAAGCAAAGCACAATGCGGGTCCCTTTTCCCGGAACGCTGCTCAGTTGGGGAAAGCCGCCTGATTGTTTCGTGAAACCAAACACCTGGCTAAGCCCTAGACCGCTGCCCCGTCCCACGGGCTTTGTGGTGAAAAATGGTTCGAACACGCGTGCCTGCTGGGCGATTGGAATGCCCTCACCATCATCCGCAACGGTCACGCAGACGTGAGGCGCAGGGGCGTGACCCTCTGAGGCAGGATCGAGGGTCTCCTTGGCGCTGGCTGAGATGGTGATAGTGCCGCCGTCGGGCATCGCATCGCGGCTGTTGCACACGAGGTTTAGGACCGCTGCCTCAAGTTGTGCCTTGTCGACGAATACCAAGGGGAGATGCTGGTCGAGGTCGAAGGTCACCTCGACCCCGTCTCCCGCCGAACGCTGCAAGAGTTCATGGGATTCTCGCAGCGCGGCGGCGACATTCAAGGGTTCGGGAGACAGCTTCTGGCCTCGGCCAAACGTCAGTAGTTGTCGCGAGAGCAGCGCCCCACGCTCCGCCGCCCGTAGGGCCGTCTCTATCAGCTTCGACGCAGGGCCGTCCTTAACCCTCAAGCTGATGAGGTCAAGGCAGTTGACAATGATGGTCAGGAGGTTATTGAAGTCATGGGCCAATCCAAGGGTCAGCTTGCCGATGGCTTCCATTTTCTGTGCTTGCAGCAGGCTGTGCTGGACCTTTTCTAGCCGCTCTTGAGCGTCATGACGCTCAGTGATGTCTCTGGTCACTTTGGCGTATCCCACCAACGTGCCGTCGACCCAGATGGGATCGATCACTACGCTTGCCAAGAAGCGTGAACCGTCTTGCCGGACCCGCCACCCCTCCTCGATACACCGTCCCTCCGCGGCTGCTGTCCGCAGGTTGCGCTGAGGCACGCCCGCAGCGGCATCCTCGGGGAGGTAGAACCGGGAGAAATTTGTTCCAATGACATCTTGGGCGGTGTAGCCCTTGATCCGCTGCCCGCCCGGGTTCCAAGTCCGAATTACGCCATGCTCGTCAAGCATGTAAATTGCATAGTCAGTGACGGAGTTGACCAAGAGGGCGAACTGTCGGGACTCGTCATTCAACACGTCTTTGGGGTGTTCCAACTGTGTCACGTCCATCTCCCCGGCATCGCGTCACCCTAAGGGATGGTTTGTAAAGAAATCGTAAAAATGCGTGCTCCCGTGCTCGCTTTGATGTGGCCTTTACACACTGATGCTGCGTCATGGTCACACTGTATCTGCATGGATAGAACGCGACACGCGGGAGGGTGGCCGTATGGCAGACGGAATGGGAGCAGTGAGTGTATTCCTGGTAGAGGATGAGCCGAGCTTGATGTATGTGCTTGAGGAGTCGATCAAGACCCTTGGTTACGCGGTCGTTGAGAAGGCGGAGTACCTGCCGGACGCTCTGGAGCGCGCGAAAAGTGTCGCGTTCGATGTGGCAATGCTGGACGTCAATCTGCATGGGCAAGAGTCCTTCCCTGTTGCAGACGTTCTGATGGAGCGGGGAATCCCGTTTGTCTTTACAACGGGGTTTGGTAAAACCACTTTGCCTGAGCGCTTCAAGCGCGCCCCGCTGATGGAGAAGCCGTTTCGTCTCAAAGACATCCATCGCGCGATCACTGAGCTTCAAGGGAAGCTGTCGGCTTGACCGGGTCTTTATAACTTCGCCTGGTCTTCACCCAAACATCGCCTCCCGGCGATGCCTCGCTGGATAGGGTGCGTTCTCCCTTGTCCAACCAGGAGATTTCCATGGCCGAACCCAAAGAGAACCTGCTTGACTGGCTGCGCGACGCCCATGCAATGGAGCAGCAGGCGGAGACGATGTTGAAGGGGCAGGCGTCCCGTATTGAGCACTATCCCGTGCTGAAGGCGCGGATCGAAGAGCACATCCAAGAGACGATCGGACAACGAGAGCTGCTCGAGGGCTGCATCAAGCGCCTCGGCGGCTCTCCATCCACCATCAAAGACGTGATGGGAAAAATGGCCGCATTCGGCCAGGCGCTGGGTGGGATGACCGCATCCGACGAGATCGTGAAAGGCGCGATGGCCGGCTACGTGTTCGAGCACTTTGAAATTGCCTCATACACCGCTTTGATCGCAGCGGCCAAGACCGCCGGTGACCCGGAAACCGCACGCGTGTGTCAGGAAATTCTGGTCCAGGAAGAGGCGATGGCATACTGGCTTGCAACGCATTTGCCGGAAGTTACCGAAGAGTTCCTGGTGCGCGATGCCGCCCCCGGTGTTGAGGCAAAGAAGTAAAGTCCCGCTCATCATTGCCGACGCCCCGTCGGAGGGGTTTCACTCTCCGACGGGGCGACGAGGACGCCCGGTTTATCTTGTCCGCCGATAGCTCAAGCATCGACGGAGTTCACCCAGGGCCGGCAAGACCACCAGAAGCATCGCGGGCACAAGCGCAAAGGCCCATAAGGCGGCTGGCGCCGGGTCAAACGCCACGACTGGTCCGACATGGGTGCTGGGCAGTGACCAGTAAACGGCACCTACCGCGACCCACGGCGCTAAGTCCAGAATACTGTGAACGTGCTGCTCCAAGGGGCGAATCGCGCGCTTGGGATAGGCCACCCGCGTGTCCCAATAGCCTGTTATTGCGTGCAGGCACACCAGTGCCAAGAGGATGGCGAAAAGCCCATGCGAGGCTCCGAATCCCAGCCAAAGAACCGTCGCCAGCCCGAGGATCGCAATCTGAGCCAAGTGCAGCCTTGACTCCGGAATGCCCGAGGTGGATTCGATACTGCTGGCCCTGTGCAGCCAGAAATCCATGGCGCCCGCAACCAACCAAAGGACATATAGGACATGCCAGGCCGTTACGTCCATGGCGGGATCGGGCTTTCGATGTTGAAGGTCCGGCTGCGTCTAAAGCTCATAGCGATTCCTCCTGACAGGTCAAGCATCGGTTGGTCCGGAAATTCTAGAAAAGCCGCTCGCACGACGATGTGTTTTCGGCACGAGGGACTTACCCGTTCCGCTTGACGGGCCTGAGATTCCCTCGGTTTGACGGACCCTTGACGCCACGCTGACACGCCGTGCCGTCTGGGGAGCGGATATTCGTCTTCAACCTTGTCAGGAGAAACGTATGAGTGCTTATCCACAATTTACGGCAGCAACGCCGCGGGTAACTCGGATGGAGATGGCTGATCTGTACGTGGGCGATGACACCACCGTGGTCCAGCTGGACGCGCTCCCCTGCGAGGCCTGGATCAAGAACCTCCGAGAATTGGTGAGTCAGTGCTCAGAGCTCGCCGGAGCAAAGGTGGAGGTGGAGGGCTCGTGGGTCCACTTCATCGGAGTACGGAAGGCTTTTGGCCCTGTTGCGCCCCGCGTATTGGAAGTCATCGCAGCCGCAGGCGAGATGGCCTATGCCCCCCACACCGTTCGGCCGTCATTGTTTACCTCGGCCGCGGACTTAGCGATGCAGTGACACGGCGCCAGTGACGCCGACCGCCCAAATGCTTCCAAGGGCGCTCACGGGATGACCATGGCTGATGACAAGAGACTGGACACGGTATCGATTCCCTGCGCGGTGTCATCCAGCCGGAATAACTCAACTAGACTCTAGTACCCCCGGGGGAGATCGAAGGTGCAGAGGGTTCAGATGAGCGAGCGCATGACCCTCAGCCATGCCACCCATGCCACCCAATGCGATGGCGCTCCACACAGGCGGCCAGTTCCCGGCGGACTACCTGGGATCCGCTCGTGGCCAGAAGTGGACCTTGGCCCCACGGATAGCACAAGGGACCTGCTATCCAATTTTATCGCTTTAGTGACGAGGCAACAGGCGCCCCTATTTGGATGCACCCTTGGTCACTCGCCGCGCCTGTCTCAAGTGTCGGGGCGTCCGCTGGCCAAAATGGGGTGCAGGCTCGGTCTTAGCTTTCTCGCTCAACGGGATCGGTTAGGGATGTTTATCAGGGGTGGGGAAGTGCGGCTTCCGACCCGTAGCAGACTCTGCGGAGGCACGCACAGCCCCTATAGTTGAATTCGGAGCAACCATGATTCTCGCTTCGACAGTCGTGGGGCAGTGATCCGGATTTGGCGCTCGAGCCTGCATCTATTTCGAGCCATCGCTCATTTAGATTGGGTGCGTCGCGCCGATATAAACACGATACTGAATTCTTGATAGGTCGGTAAGGGCATAGTGCTCGACGGTATCGCGATAGCCCTGTCGGCTACAAGGCGTGATTTTTTCTACGAAATGCATTTTCATATTCACCAAACCCTAGGCGCAGTCGCTGGATAACGCTCAATGTCACGTGCAGATTTGTCCGACCAGCTCATTCACTTCACGCAGGGCCCTTCCCCGGAAGCCGCCTACGAACGGCTCTGCACGATCCTGGCCGACGGCCGCCTACGAGGCAGCGATCGGTTGATCCTCAATCGCTACCGCTGCGTATGCTTCACCGAGGCGCCACTGGCCGCGCTCACCGAAGGCCTCGTCAACCGATGGGATTACGGACGCTACGCGCCGTTCGGACTGATGTTCGACAAGCGCTGGCTCTACGCACAATGTGCGCGTCCGGTGATCTACCAGCCGCTGGCTGAGGCCCGCGACTTGCCCCCGAGCCATCAGTGGCGACATATGACCTACGAGCCCACTGCCAACGAGCCGGTAGACTTCACGTGGGAGCGGGAATGGCGCCTGCACGCCGATGCGCTGGCCTTTGACTCCTCGTGTGCCGGTGTCGTCGTGCCCGACACGGACTGGGCGACGCGGATGCTTGCCGAACACGAACTCACGCAAGATTGGAACGTGGTGGCTTACAGCCAGATTATGGAGTCGTCGCTAGCCGAGCAGTACCGCGAGCCGTTTCGCTGGACCATCACTGCACTGCGCGAGGCGTGATGTTGCGTCTGCCAACCAATCACAAAACTCATTCAACCATCCAGGACCGCGATTAGGAGACAGCCCCTTGCCCTCACTCGACCGCCACATCGCCGGCTGCTTGTACTGCGGGCGTCTTGATCATCGCGAAATTTGCAGGGCGTGACCAGCAGATCTGTGCATCGCTGTTCTCATGGATCAATGATGGATCGCACAATTTCAACGATGACCTCTACGTTGTGGCGGACGAAGCTACGGTCGGTCGGTAGCTGTCGGTGTTCAAGCGGATTTTCGAAGAGACCCAGCACGGCGGCACTACCAGATGATGATGGGTCCAGAGGACTCCGCAGCGGCACTCGATGAGGATGCCGCCGTTGCAGGCGCAGGCGCTGGTGAGGCTGGCCGCGGTGCGCCCACCTGAAGAAGCGCAAGGCCGCCGTGGCCACTGATCGAGCAGGCGGTGTCGAAGGAGCGGCTCGGTTCGGTGGGCGTGGCTGGACGGCAGTCGGGACCGGCAGCCCTGAGCGGGTTCTGTTGGGCTGAGCAAAATAAGGGGGCGGAGCGGCTGCCAATGACGGAGGGCAGGACCGTCCCCGACAAGGCGAACGTGGATGACGACGATCCGTGCGACGCCCAGGATAGAGGGGGCAAGTCGACCCCCTTCACTTTTGGGGTTCCCGCTCCCCGGGGTCTTCCACTAGGCACGGGCGGCAGGGGGAAGGACCCATCCGGCCCCGCGTGGGACGTCTGGACGAGGGGGGGGCGCCGGCTGATCTGCCCCGGCAATGGGGGCCGAGGTTGCGGCCGGCCTCGCGTCGCCGCGCCCCCCGCCCCCGGGGGGGGGGAGGGTTAGGGGGCGGGGCTTAGGTTAGCGG
>NZ_JASCOO010000041.1:0-35688 GCF_029959485.1 Stenotrophomonas sp. PS02301 | reverse complement strand
CCTATGCCCTTGGAGGCGAAATAAAGGGGGAGGGGGCGGCCGCAGGCCGACGCCGGAGGACATTCGCCGGAAAGGGCATAGGCGCCCAGCGCCCGGCCCAGCGGAGCAGCAACCCAAAAAAACGGCAGGGTTTCCCCTGCCGTTTCAATATCATCGCGCACTGGTGGCAAGCGTACCGACCAACGGTCGGTACCTACCGGGATGCCGCGATTATTTCAGGCCACGATTGACCAGCAGCGGTTCCACCGACGGATCCTTGCCGCGGAACTCGCGGTACAGATCGGCCAGCTCCACGCTGTTGCCGCGCGAGAGGATCTTGTCGCGGAAGACCTGGCCGTTCTCCGGGGTCAGGCCGCCGTTCTCCTTGAACCACTCGAAGGCGTCATGGTCGAGCACTTCGGCCCAGAAGTAGGCGTAGTAACCGGACGAATAACCGCCACCCCAGATGTGATCGAAGTAGCTGGTGCGGTAGCGCGGCGGCACCTGCGGCAGGTCGACCTTGAACTTCTTCAGCGCGGCCGCTTCAAACGGCGCGACGTCCTGCAGCTTGGCGTCGGCCGGCTGGGTGTGCCAGGCCAGGTCGAGCAGGGCGGCCGAGAGGTACTCGGTGGTCGCATAGCCCTGGTTGAAGGTGCGGGCCTTGAGGATCTTGTCGACCAGCGCCTGCGGCATCGGCTCGCCGGTCTTGTAGTTCTTGGCGTAGTTGGCGAAGACCTTCGGGTCCAGCGCCCAATGCTCGTTGAACTGCGAGGGGAACTCGACGAAATCGCGCGAGGTGCTGGTACCGGCGATGGACGGGTACTTCACCTTCGAGAACATGCCGTGCAGCGCATGGCCGAACTCATGGAACATGGTGGTCACATCATCGAAGCTCAGCAGCGCGGGCTGGCCGGCGGCGGGCTTGGTGAAGTTGCACACGTTGTAGACCACCGGCTTGGCACCGGTCAGGCCGTCCTGTTCGACGAACACGTCCATCCAGGCGCCGCCGGACTTGCTGTCACGCTTGAAGTAGTCGGTGTAGAACAGGGCCAGCGAGGTGCCGTCCTTGTCGAACACTTCGTAGACCTTCATGTCCGGGTGGTAGGTGGGGATGTCGGTACGCGGCTTGAAGGTGATGCCGTACAGCTGCGTGGCGGCGTAGAAGACGCCGTTCTGCAGCACGTTGTCCATCTCGAAGTACGGCTTGATCTGCGATTCGTCCAGGTCGTACTGCGCCTTGCGCACCTGTTCGGCGTAGAAGTCCCAATCGGAGGCAGCGAGCTTGAAACCGCCCTTCTGCGCGTCGATCACCTTCTGCATTTCGCTGATCTCGCCACGCGCCTTGGCGGTCGCGGCCGGCACGGTGTCGGTCAGCAGCTTGAGCGCGGCGGCCGGGGTCTTGGCCATCTGGTCGGCCAGGCTGTAGGCGGCGTAGTTCTCGAAGCCTAGCAGCTTGGCCTTCTGCGCGCGCAGCTGGGCCAGGCGCTGAATGGTCTCGCGGGTGTCGTTGGCGTCGCCCTTTTCAGCACGGGTTTCCGAGGCCTTGAGCACGACGGCGCGTTGCTCGCGGTCGCTCAGCGAGCCGAGCACCGGTTGCTGCGTGGTGTTCTGCAGCGGCAGCAGGTACTTGCCATCGAGGTTGCGGGCCTTGGCATCGGCGGCGGCGGTGTTGATCGCATCCTCATCCAGGCCGGCCAGCTTGGCCTTGTCATCGACGACCACGGCACCGGCGGCGGTCGCGGCGACCAGGCGGGTGTGGAACTGCGTGGCCAGCGTGGTTTCTTCGACGTTGAGCTTGCGCAGCGAGGCCTTGTCGGCATCGTTCAACTGCGCGCCGGCACGCACGAACTCCTGGTAATCACGCTCGACCAGGCGCTTCTGCACCGGGTCCAGGCCCAGCGCATCGCGCTGGTCGTAGATGGTCTTGATGCGGGCGAACAGCTTCGGGTCGAGGTTGATCTCGTCCTGGTGCTCGGCCAGCTTCGGGGCGACTTCTTCCTGCACCTTCTGGCGTGCATCGTTGGTGTCGGCCTGGACCAGGCCGAAGAAGATGCGCGACACGCGGGTCAGGGTCTCGCCGCTGCGCTCCAGCGCTTCGATGGTGTTGTCGAAGGTGGCCGGCTCGGGGTTGTCGGCGATCTTGCGGACTTCGGCCAGGTGCTGCTTCATGCCTTCGTTGAAGGCCGGCAGGTAGTCACTGTCCTTGATCTTGTCGAACGGCGGCGCCTGGAACGGCAGCGTGCTGGCGCTCAACAGCGGGTTGGCGGACGCATCGGCCGGCTGCTGGGTCGGGGCGGGCTGGGTATCGGTCACGGGGGTGGACTCCTTGCCGGAACAGGCCGCCAGCGCCAGGCTGATGGCAGCGGCCAAAACTACGGTACGCGACATGAAACGGGCTCCTTGGATGAGGGCGCGGGACGTGAAATCCCGCAGCCGATCACCCTACTCCCAAAGCCCGCAGGCGGCATGTGCCGGTCGTGGCGCGTGGCTGTGCGGGCCGTGGGGGCTACCCGGTCCGGCCCGCCCGGCGGCGCTCAGACGGTGCCGCGGGTCTTGCCCTGCCAGGGGCGGTAGTACGCGCGGATCGCGGCCATGTCGGCCGCGTCGTTGCCGGTGGGATGGAACAACGGGCCGATGCCGATGGTCTTTTCCGGGTAGTGGAAGTACGCGGCCAGCACCGGCACATCGGCCATGCGCGCGATCTTGAGGAAGCCGGCCTTCCAGTGCTGCACTGCCTTGCGCGTGCCCTCCGGGGTGATCGCGTACCACAGGCGGTCCGAGCCACGGATCAGGCTGACTGCCTGCTCCACGGTGCCCTGCGGTGAGCTGCGGTCCAGCGGGATGACGCCGAGCTTGCGCAGCAGCGGCCCCAGTGGCCACCAGAACAGCGAGGCCTTGCCCAGCACCTTGACCTGCATGCCCAGCGCGATCTTCGCCGCCATGCCCCAGAAGCCGTCCCAGTTGGACGAATGCGGGGCGATGATGAACACCACTTTGGGCACATCGGGCAGGGTGCCGGTCACTTTCCAACCGCCCAGGCGCAGCGTGCAGCGGGCCAGCCAGCGGAGGAAGCGGTTCGGTTTGACCTGCGGCATGTTCGGCGGAACCACCGGCAACAACGGACTTCGGTTGTTCAAGCAATCACTCCCAATTGCGTGTGGTGCGCCCGCGCTTGATCTGCGCGCGCCCCTTTTTGGCGTCCAGACGACGCAGTTTCGACCCGTAGGTCGGCTTGGTGGCCACGCGTGCCTTGGGCACGCTCAGCCCCGCCTGGATGAAGGCGGCCAGTCGATCGCGCGCGTCCTCGCGGTTACGGTCCTGGGTACGGAAACGCTGTGCATCGATGACCAGCACGCCTTCGCCGGTCATGCGCCGGTCGCGGCGGGCCAGCAGGCGCGCGCGCAACGGCTCGGGCAACGAAGGCGAGCCGGCCACGTCGAAGCGCAGCTCGACGGCGGTGGAGACCTTGTTGACGTTCTGGCCACCGGCGCCGCTGGCGCGCACGAACCGCTCGACGAGTTCCGTATCCGGAATCGTCAGGTGCGCGCTGATGGTGACTGGCCCGTTACCCATGGGCGGCATTGTAAGGGGAGGGCCGCCGGCCGGGTGACTGCAACGTGCGTGGATGTCGCCGATAACGTCCTCAATTACGGTCTGATGACGCCATCGCAGGTATTCTCCGGTTTCCCGCAACGCAGGATGCTCCGCAATGTTCCCGATCCGCCCGATGGCCCGCCGTGGCCTGATCCGCATGACATTCGCCCTGGCGCTGGGCCTGGGCGCGATCGCGCCGGCCATCGCCGCGCCGCCGTCGGATGCCGACATCAACCGCCTGCTGGCCGCCTCGCGCGCGCAGAGCATGCTCGATACGATGCTGCCGCAGATCGAGGCGATGCAGCGCCAGCAGTTCCAGCAGGTGGCGCAGCAGCGTCAGCTGGATGCGACGCAGCAGGCGCAGTTGCAGCGGATCGAGCAACGGACCAGCCAGACGGTGCGCCAGGCGCTGTCCTGGAAGGAGCTGCGGCCGATGTATGTGGATCTGTACAAGCAGACCTTCAGCAAGGAAGACGTGCTGGCGATGGCGGAGTTCTATGAGAGCTCGGCGGGGCAGAGCCTGTTGGACAAGACGCCGGCGCTGATGCAGAACGTGATGGTGGCGATCCAGGCCAAGATGCAGCCGCTGTTCGTGGATCTGCAGAAGGACCTGGAGGCGATCGTGAACGAGCCGGCGCCTGCGGCCGCACCGGCGAAGAAGTAATCGGGCTCGGGATCACAGAGGGTTACGTGTCAGTCCGCGTACGGCAGCTGTTCGTTTTCCATGGATGAGTAAGCCGGGCAGCCCAGGTCAGCGCACTTCCCAGTCGAACAGATCCATCGCCTTGCGGAATTCGCCGTCCACCGGCGCGCTGATGTCCATCGGCGTGCCATCCGGATGCGGGAAGCGCAGGCGCTCGGCGTGCAGGAGCATGCGGTGGATGCCCTGCATGCGGAAGCTGCGGTTGTGGCGGCCGTCGCCGTGGCTGGTGTCACCGATCAGGTGATGCGAGAGGTGCTTGAGGTGGCGGCGGATCTGGCGGAACCGGCCGGTCTGCGGCTGGCAGCGCAGCAGGGCGTAGCGTGAGGTCTCGAACTCGCCCATCGGAATCGCGATCTCGCCCACGGCGACACGCTGGAAGTGGGTGATCGCCTGCTTCTTGACCGGTTTGCCGGGGCCGCCATCGAGGTCGTGGTCGACGGTGAAGGCCTCATCGGCCGGCCAGCCGCGGCAGATCGCGAGGTAATCCTTGGTGACGTCGCCGCCCATCAGCGATTTGCCGAGCACGCTGGCGCTTTCGCGATCAAAGGCGAGCAGCAGGCAGCCGCTGGTGGCGCGGTCCAGGCGATGGACGAGGAAGATCGGCTTGCCGAGCTGTTCGCGCAGGCGGTCGGCGAGGAAGTCGTCTTCGCCCCGGGCAAGCTTGCTGTCGTGGACCATCAGCCCGGCGGGCTTGTTGACCACGGCGAGCTGGTCGTCCAGGTGCAGCAGTTGCAGGGGCGGAAGCGCCACCGGCGGCTCGGCCAGGGCCGCTGCCGGCAGCTCGATCACGCTCATCGGCGCCACCAGGCACTGGCCAGCGAGAACACCCCCGCCGCGCCGGTCACCCAGCTCCACACCGGGGCATCGCCGAAGTACCAGCCACCCGGCTGCAGGCCATACAGCACCGCGGCGACGATCATCAGGCCGACGCCGGCAATCGCGGCCACCGCGCGCTTCTGCAGTTTCTGCACGCTGACGTTCAGCGCCGCCAGATCACGCGAGCGCATCGACAGTTCATGATCACCTTCCACCTGCTGGCGCAGCCAGGCGTGGACCAGGCGCGGCATGTCCGGCGTATGCGTCATGATTTCGGGCAGGCGCTTGCGCACTTCCTTCAGCACCCGGCGCGGGCTGTAGCGTTCGCGCAGGATGCGTTCCAGCACCGGCCGCGCGACCGCCCAGATATCCAGTTCCGGATCGAGCTGACGGCCGACACCTTCGATGTTGAGCAGTGTCTTCTGCAGCAGGATCAGCTGCGGCTGCAGCGTGAGCTCGTAGCGCTGGGCCACGCGGAACAGCTTGATCAGCACCTCGGCCAGCGAGATCTGCGACAGCGGGCGGGTGAAATACGGTTCGCACACCGAACGCGCGGCCGCTTCGAGTTCATCGATGCGCACGTTGTTGGGCATCCAGCCGGCTTCCACATGCAGCGCGGCCATGCGCCGGTAGTCCTTGTTGAAGATGGCCATGAAGTTCTCGGCCAGGTAGTACTGATCTTCTTCGGACAGCTGGCCCATGATGCCGAAATCCAGCGCGATGAAGCGCGGGTTGTCGCGGCGCGCCGGATCGGTGTCGACCCAGATGTTGCCGGCGTGCGCATCGGCGTGGAAGAAGTTGTCGCGGAACACCTGGGTGTAGAACACCCGCACGCCCTTGGCGGCCAGCGCCTTGCGGTCGATGCCGGCCTTGTCCAGCGCGACGATGTCGTCCGACGGGATGCCCCACACCCGCTCCAGGGTCAGCGCGCGCTCGGCGGTGTGGCTCCAGATCACCTCGGGCACGTACAGATCGTCCGAGTCGATCCAGTTGCGGCGCAGCACGCTGGCATTGGCGCCTTCGCGCTGCAGATCCAGTTCGGCGGCCAGGGTGTTTTCGACTTCGGCGACCACTTCGCGCGGGCGGATCTTGTCGGCGCGCGGGTGCGCGCGTTCGATCAGCGCGGCGGCCGACTTGAGCAGCGCGATGTCGGCGTCGATCTGCTTTTCGATGTCCGGGCGCAGCACCTTGACCACCACCTGGCGGCCATCGGCGAGCGTCGCCGCGTGCACCTGTGCGATCGAGGCCGAGGCCAGCGGCTGCAGATCGAAGCTGGCGAAGGCTTCGCTCACCGGGCGGCCGAGCGCGCGCTCGACAATGGCCTGCGCGGTAGCGCCATCAAACGGTTTGACCCGGTCCTGCAGCAGGGTGAGTTCGTTGGCGACGTCGGCCGGGATCAGGTCACGGCGGGTGGAGAGGATCTGGCCGAACTTGACGAAGATCGGGCCGAGGTCCTGCAGCGCCAGGCGCAGGCGCGCACCGCGCGACTGTGCGGCGATGTCGGCCGAGGCGCGTGGCACGAACGGCTTGGCCAGGCGCAGCCAGCGTTCGGCCGGGGTGCCCTGGAGCAGATCGTCGAGGCGGTAGCGCAGGATGATGCGGCCGATGCGGCTGGCGCGGAAGATCGCCTTCATGCGCCCACCTGCCGCAGGCGCTGGACGCGCACGGCCATGCGTTCAACGTCGTCGCGCATCACGTCCACATCGTCGTGGAAGGCATCCAGTTCTGCTCGGGGTACCACGTCGCGCGACTCCTCGGTGACAAATTCAGCGGCGCTGTGCGCCAGGTCGGACGCGCCGCGGCGCGCGTGCTGCAGTGCCGAGCGCAGGGTGTTGGCGATCTGCACGCCCATCACCTCGCCGAACACGCGCACGAACGGCTGCTGCCAGTCCGGATCGAAACGGGTCGCGAGCTGCTGCAGGCGGCGGGCCAGCTCGGCATCGCCGGAGACCTTGACCCGCCCGGCCGGCGCATCACCGCCACGGCGTGCATTGGCCAGGAACGGCAGCTGGGCCAGCACCCCGCCCAGCGTGCTGCGCACGGCCAGGTCCGGCACCTGCTGCGGATCGACCGGGCCGACCGTGAGGCGCTCCCCGTCCACCCCGATCCGCATCGCCAACGCAGGCGATTCCAGGGTCAGCGCGATGTGGCGGCCATCCAGCGCGGCCAGCGCGCTGCGGGTGTCCGGGTCCAGCGCCAGCGCGCGGTTGAGCGTGAGCTGCAGCGCATTGCCAGCCAGCGGCTTGAGGGAAGAGAGCAGGGAACGGGCCATCACCGCATTCTACCGTGTGCCCTTGAACGGCGGGCGTGTTCCCGGGCGCCGACTCGGTTCATGCTATGGCACCCCAACACAGTGACAGGAGCGGCAACAGGCATGGGCAAGACCCGGGTAGGCATCATCTTCGGCGGCCGTTCGGCCGAGCACGAGGTCTCGCTGCAGTCGGCGAAGAACATCCTCGATGCGCTGGACAAGGACCGCTTCGAGGTCAGCCTGATCGGCATCGACAAGCAGGGCCAGTGGCACGTGAGCGACCCGCGCGACTTCCTGCTCAATGCCGGCGACCCGGCACGGATCGCGCTGCACCGCTCGGGCAATGCGGTGGCGGTGCGGCCGGGCCTGGAGCGCCAGCAGCTGGTGCCCACCGATCCGGCCACCGCGCTGGAGCAGATCGACGTGGTGTTCCCGATCGTGCACGGCACGCTGGGCGAGGACGGCTCGCTGCAGGGCCTGCTGCGCATGGCCAACCTGCCCTTCGTGGGCTCAGGCGTGTTGGGCTCGGCAGTGGCGATGGACAAGGACGTGGCCAAGCGCCTGCTGCGCGATGCCGGGCTGGCGGTGGCGCCGTTCGCCTGCTTCAACCGGGTCACTGCGGCGCGGGCCGATTACGCCGCGCTGGTCGCCGCGCTGGGCACGCCACTGTTCGTGAAGCCGGCCAACCAGGGCTCCTCGGTGGGTGTGAGCAAGGTGCGCAACGAGGCGGACTTCCATACCGCCCTCGCGCTGGCGCTGTCGTTCGATCACAAGGCGCTGGTGGAAGCGGCGATCGACGGCCGCGAAATCGAGTGCGCGGTGCTCGGCAACGAACACCCCGAAGCCAGCGTCTGTGGCGAGGTGGTCGTGCACGATGATTTCTATTCGTACGACACCAAATACATCAGCGAGACCGGTGCCGACATCGTGGTGCCGGCGGCCATCACCGATGCGGAGCAGTCCCGTATCCGGCAGATCGCCGTGCAGGCCTACCAGGCACTGGAGTGTGCCGGCCTGGCACGCGTGGATGTATTCCTGACGCCGGCCGGCGAGGTGGTGATCAACGAGATCAACACGTTGCCCGGCTTCACCCGCATCAGCATGTACCCGAAGCTGTGGGCAGCCAGTGGGCTGGATTACACCGCCCTGATCACGCGGCTGCTGGAACTGGCGATGGACCGGCATGCGCGTGAGCGCGATCTGCGCAGCGCCATCGCAACGACGGCCTGAACATCGTTGCCGATGTCAGGCCGTCATTATTTCCGCAGCGCGTCCCACGCCGGAGAGAGGTAGCGCGGGACGCGCCGGACACTAGGTCCGCTTGCGGAACATCGAAACCACCGCCAGGATCAGGAAAACGACGAACAGGATCCAGGCGACGTTGCTGGCGGCGCCGGCAATGCCCGAGAAACCAAGCACCGCCGCGATGATGGCGATGACAAAAAAGATGACGGCGTAATGCAGCATGTCGACCCTCGTGTTGATGCGTGCCGGAGTTGGCGTGGGGCCATGTTCACCAACCTGCGGTGTTCAGGGAGTGATGGAATCCTGTGCGTTCGATGAAGATGCCAGCCGGGCCAGCCCTTCTTCGATGCTGACCACGGGGACATAACCGAAGTCGCGGCGGGCCGGTTCCATGCTGTACCAGTGCGGGGTGCACAGCTGCTCGGCCAGGAAGCGGGTCATGGGCGGCTCGCCGCGCAGGCGCAGCAGCGGCCACAGCCGCTCGCAGACCGCGCCGATCCGGTAGGCCGCCTTGAAGCTGATCGACTTTGTCACTGGCGGCGCATCCACCGCGGCCAGCAGCTTGTTGAGCAGCTCGCGCATCGGCAGCGGCTCGCCGTTGGAAATGAAGTACGCCTTGCCGGCGCAGGCCGCGCCCGGGGCCAGGTGCTCCAGGGCCAGGAAGTGGGCCAGTGCGGCGTTGTCGATGTAGGTGGTATCGACCTTGTTCTGCCCATCGCCGACGAAGCGCAGGCGGCCGGCGCGGGCGCGCTCAGCCAGACGCGGTACCAGTTGCTGGTCGCCCGGGCCCCAGATCAGCCGCGGCCGCAACGCGACCGTGGCCAGCTGCGCATCGTTGGCCGCCAGCACGCGCTGCTCGGCGATGGCCTTGGTGGCCGCGTACGGCGCCTGGAAGTTCTCGCCATACGGCACCTCGTCCGCGCCCAGGCCCTCCACTGGATGCGTGGCGCGATGGGTCACGCTGGGCGTGGAGGTGTAGACCAGCTTGCCCACGCCGTGCGCGCGACAGGCCGCGATGACATTGTCGGTGCCGACCACGTTGGCCTGGTGGTAGCTGTCATAGCTGCCCCACGCACCGGCCTTGGCCCCGTTGTGGAGGACCGCATCGACCCCGGCCACCGCATGCATCACCGCCTGCGCATCGGCCAGGTCGCCGCGGATCTGGCCCACGCCCATCGCCTGCAGCGCAGGGTAGTGGCCGCGGTTGAACGCCAGCACCTGGTGACCCCGCTCGATCAGTCCCTTGCACAGGGCCTGGCCGAGGAAGCCGCCGCCGCCGGTCACGAGGATCTTCATGCGTGCTGCTCCAGTTGCGCGGTGGCCCATACCGTGAGCTTCTCGCGGCCGATCTTGGCGTTGTGGCGGATGTCGACCGGGAAGCCCGGGTGCGGCAGGAACTGCTCGATGCGCGCGGTGTGCTCATGTGCGGCCGCTTCACGACGCAGGCGCTCGACCAGGGCGGGCGAATCGATGGTGCCGGGCTGCAGTTCGTAGCACAGCACCGGCCGCTGCCGACCCGGCGCACCCACGCCGACCAGCGCGGTGCGGGCGATGCCGTCCAGCGCATTGAACACCGGCTCGACCTGCTCGGTGTACAGCGGCCCCTGCGCGGTTTCCACGCGCTGGGTCTTGCGCCCACAGAACCACAGCCGGCCCTGCGCATCGAAGTAGCCGACATCGCCCATCCGGTGCACGACCCGGGTGCTGCCATCGGCCAGGGTTTCGGTGATCTTCGCCGCGGCGGTGGCCTGCGGGCGGTTGAAGTAGCTGTCGGTGGCGGTCGGGCCGGCCACGGTGATCTCGCCCACCTCGCCGGTGGCCAGCACACGGGCCTGCGACCAATCCGGCAGCGGCGCGTCATCGATGGCGATGATGCGCACCTCGTTTGGCGCGACCACGCGGCCGACACAGGTACCGGCGCCGGCCTCGGTGGCCTGGCGGGTGTTCTCCAGCTCGCGGCCTTCGATCACCGCCACCGGCAGGCACTCGGTGGCGCCGTAGGGGGTCCAGAACTGGGCGTCATCGGGCAGCAGGCGGCGGATCCGCGCGACCACATCCGGCGGCACCGGCGCCCCGGCCGAGGTCACCCGGCGCACGCTCGGCAGCGGCTGGCCGTGATCGGCCAGGACCCGCATCAGCGCCGGCGAGCCGAACAGTTGGGTGACGCCGAAGCGGTTGATGGCGTCATGCAGCTTGCGCGGATCGGCCTGGGCCGGGCGGGTCGGGTCCATGTCCGGGATCACCGAGGTCAGCCCCAGCGCCGGATCGAACAGCGCGAACGGCGGGAAGGTCGGCAGATCCACCCCACCCGGCTCCATCCCGAAGGCGGTGCGCAGCAGCTCGACCTGGCCGACGAAATGACGGTGGCGGTAGACCACGCCTTTGGGCACGCCGGTGGAGCCGCTGGTGAACAGGATCGCCGCGACATCCTCGCCATCGGTCGGGGCCAGCGCAGGCGCCGCCGTGGCGCCCTGGGCTTCCAGCCGGGCCAGGGTGGTGCCACCCCAGCCCCAGCGGCGGCCGACGGTCACCAGCAGGCGCGCAGAGCGGCACCAGCGCAGCACCAGGCGCGCCACGTGGGCCAGGCCGATGCCGATGAAGGCCTGCGGCTGGGCCTCGTCCAGGCATTGCTTCAGCGCGCGCTTGTCGATGCCCGGGTCGACCAGCACCGGGACCGCGCCGTTCTTGAACAGCGCGAACATCAGCAGGAAGAACTCCGGCGAGGGCCGCACCATCACCACCGCGCGCACGCCGCGGCCGATGCCGTGCGCGGCCAGGCCGGCCGCCATCGCGTCGCTGCGGGCGTTGAGGGTGCGGTAATCCAGGGTGACGTCATAACGCGCCATGCCGCCGGGCCCGGGCTTGCCGGGGCAGCGGATGGCGATCTGGTCGGGGCGTTCACGGGCCAGCTCGGGCAGGCGCGCGGCGATATTGATGGCGCTGTTCATCCGTTCATTGTCGCCGCTGCAGAAAAATCTTGCGCGCCGGCCGGTGGCGTGGAAAATTCGCGCCCTTCCCTCCTGCTTCGCTGCCGCCCAAGGCCGGTGCCCCATGCCCCATCCCTGCCTCACCTGCGGCGCCTGCTGCACCCAATACCGTGTGGCCTTCCATTGGATGGAATCGGACGAGGTCACCCCCGGTGGCGTCCCGCACGAGCTCACCCAGGTGCTGGACCCGCACCGGCTGTGCATGCGCGGCACCCTGTCCAAGCCGGTGTACTGCGTGGCGCTGGATGCTGAGATCGGCGTGTATTCGCGCTGCAGCATCCACCCCAACCGCCCCAGCGTGTGCCGTGAGGTGGATGCTTCGTGGGAGTACGGCAAGGCCAGCCCCCAGTGCGACAAGGCGCGCGTGGCGCACGGCATGCCGGCGCTGACCCTGGCCGACTGGCGCTGGCGGGACGAGGCGGGCAATGACGATGATCATCCCGACGACAACGGCAATTCCCCGGCGCCGCCGCAGGCACCGATCGCGGCGTAAAGATCGGCATGGGCAGGTGACGACCGTTGGTCGTCACGCCGATCAGATCGGGTGCGCGTCCAGAAACGCGCGGATCTTCGGCACCAGCACCTCGTGCTTGTCTTCCAGCACATAGTGTCCGGCATCCTCGAAGGCATGCACGACCGCCTGCGGCAGTGCGGCCTGGAAGCCCTCCAGGAAGTGGTGGTCGAACACGAAATCACGCAGCCCCCAGCCGATGAAGGCGGGACGGTCGGCGTAGCTGGGCAGGGTCTGGCCGGACCGCTCCAGCAGCGACCAGGCCTTGTCGGCCGGTGACAGCGGGATGTCCTGCATGAAGCGGATGGTGCTGATGCGGTTGGCGTAGCTGTTGTACGGCGACACGTAAGCGCGGCGCACCTCGGCCGGCATCTTCCGTTCCACGCCCAGCCACGAGGCACCGGACGAGAACGCGTTGAAGGTGCGGATGAGCCACTCGCCGATCTTCCAGTGGCGACCCAGCGCGATCTGCCACGGCATCTTCTTCGCGGCCGGCATCGGGAAGGCGGCGGTGTTGAGCACCACCAGGCGCTTGACCTGCGCGTGGTGCGACAACGCCCAACCGAAGCCGATCATGCCGCCCCAGTCGTGCACGGCCAGGGTCACCGGGCCGGTGATGCCCAGGTGCGCGAGCAGCGCCTCCAGGTCATCCACGCGCGACTGCAGGGTGTAGTCGTAGTGCGCGTCATCGGGCTTGTCCGACAGGCCCATGCCGATATGGTCCGGCACGATGCAGCGGTACTTGTCCGAGAGGCCGGTCACCAGGGTGCGCCAGTAATAGCTCCACGACGGATTGCCGTGGACCATCACCACCACCTCGCCATCGCGCGGGCCTTCGTCGAGATAGTTCATCGACAGGCCGGGGCGCACCTCGAAGCGGTGCGGATGGGCGGGGTAACCGGGCAGCTGGGGCATGCAAACGCACCTGTGAAAAGGGCCGGCAGAACCGGCCCTTGATGTTCAATTCCAACGCCGCAGCAGCCTGCGGCGACTGGTTTACCAGACCACTTCGGCCATCGAGCAGTTCAGGCCCGAGCCGATGCCGAGCAGCGCGATGCGATCGCCCTTCTTCAGCTTGCCCAGCTGCTTGAGCTTGCTCAGCACGATCGGCACCGAGGCCGGGCCGATGTTGCCGTGCTCGCCGAAGATCGTCATCACCTTCTTCGGGTCGATGCCGAAGTTCTTGATGAAGGCGGCGGTGTGCGGCTGGCTGACCTGGTGGATCACGAACTGGTCCAGTTCCTCCACGGCCCAGCCCAGTGCTTCACGGGCGGCCACGAAGGTCTTCTGTGCCAGCTTGATGCCTTCGATCAGCAGCATGCGGGTGTCGGTGACCATGCGGTCCAGGTTGCCCCGGCACAGCTGGTTCCACTCGGTGGCCGAGCGGGTCACGCCACCGCGGTAACGCGGGGCATCGGGCACCAGCTCGGTGCGCGCCATGACCATCGCCGCGGCACCGCAGCCCAGGGTCAGGGCGGCCATCTCGTTGCGGAAGTCATCGGCGGTCACGCCCGGCAGGGCCATGCGCTCGAGGGTCTTCTCGTACACCAGGTTGGCGGTTTCACCGTCGACGATCAGCGCGTAGTCGATCTCGCCGCGTTCGAGCATGCGGGCGGCGATGTCCATGCCGTTGATGAAGGCCAGGCAGGCATTGGCGACGTCGAAGGTCATGCATTCGTCGCCGACCCCCAGGTTGCCCGAGACGATGCTGGCCGTGGACGGCTCCAGGTAGTCGCGGCTGACCGAGGTGTTGACCAGCAGGCCGATCTTGTCGGCGCCGATCCCGGCGTCTTCCAGTGCTTTGCGGGCAGCCAGCGTGGCGGCGTCGGAGGCCAGCATGTCGGCATCCCACAGGCGGCGGGCGTGGATGCCCGCGATATCGCCGAGCACATCGGTACGGATGCCAAGGCGATCCAGCGTCGGCTTCAGCCGTTCGTTGATTTCCTTGGACGTCAGCGTGTGCGGCGCGTCGATGTGCGCCAAGCCGGCGATCGAGACATTCTTGAAGAGCATCAGTTAGCGCCAAGGCTCAGGCAAAGGGGGCGTTATTGTAAGCCGGCACGGCTTTCACCGCACCTTTACGAATTCACGCCCGGGCGTATGGTCCGGGCGCAGGGTGAAGGGTTCAGCGTGGCGGGCACTGGAAGGCCAGGAAGCGCTGGCTGCCATCGGCGGGCAGGCCAGAGGCCTGCACGGCATTGGCACCGGCGCTGGGCGCCTCGTTGCGGGCCAGGGTTTCCAGCTCTTCCTGCACGCGCAGCGGGTTGCGGTTGTAGAAGCCGACCTTGCTCTTCACGGTCACCACCACCTCGCCCTTGCTCTGGCAGCCGCTGGGAACCGCACCGGCCGGCAGCACGCGGACCGTCTTGCCGGACGACTCGATCGGCACCCAAGTGCAGGCGGAAACGCTGAGGATCAGGGCGGACAGAAGCAGAATGCGCATGGACAAGGCCTGGCTGGAATACGTAAGGGAGTGTGCGGGAAACAACTGAATCGAGGGTGATCAGGGGCCGGGAGGGTCCCCGGCACCTGAGGCGCGGGTCAGCGCGATGGCTGACCCGCTGTCGGCATCACCGGGCCTTCGGTGCCGCTGCAGCCGGAGCAGCCGGAGCAGCCGGAGCCACCACCTTGCCTTCGGCATCGATCACCTGCACCTGGCCGAGGTTGAGCGCACGCACCGGTGCCTCGGTCTGCTTGAGGTCACCGACCACCACCCAGGTCAGCGCGTTCGGGTCCAGCGTGGCCGCGGCCTGCTGCACCTGGGCCGGGGTCATCGCCTCGATCTCGGCCTTGCGCTGGACCACATAATCGTCCGGGCGCTGGTAACGCACGATCCCGCTGATGGTGCCCATCACCGCGCTGGCGGTCTCGTAGGCACCGGGCAGGCTCAGGTTCTGGATGTTGCGGATGCGCGCCACCTCGGCCGGGGTGGCCGGCTTGGCACCGCTGGCGAACTCGGCGATCTCCTTGCGCATCTCCTGCATCGCCTCGGCGGTCTTGTCGATCTGCACCGGTGCGCGGGCGCCCCACGGGCGCTGGCCCAGGGTGTTGCTGGCGCTGCTGCCGGCACCGTAGGACCAGTGCTTCTGCTCACGCAGGTTCATGTTCAGGCGCGAGGTGAAGTCGCCGCCCAGCACGCCGTTGGCGATGTCGAAGCGGGTCGACCCCGGGTCCTTGGACGAGGGCACCACCTGGCTGGCGAACAGGTTGGCCTGCACCGCACCCGGCTGGTCGATCAGGTACACGCGGGCCTGGGTCGGCCGTGCCACGTCCACCGGGGCCTTCACCTGCGGGGCCGGGCCCTCGGCCTTCCAGTTGCCGAACTGGCGCTCCAGCAGCGGCACGAGGTCCTTCAGCGTGGTGTCGCCGACCACGATCAGGGTGCCCTGCTCCGGGCGCAGCCAATCACGGTGGAAATCGACCAGGTCCTCGCGGGTCATGGACTGGATGTCCACTTCATTGCCGCTGCCGGTGAACGGGATCGCATACGGATGACCGGCGCCGTACAGCAGGGTCGGCATCACGCGCATCGCGACCGCGCTGGGGTTGACCTTCTCCTGCTGGATGCCGGCGATCCAGGTCGCCTTGACGCGATCGATCTCGGTCTGGTCGAAGCGCGGCTGGCGCAGCATGTCCGCATACAGGGCCAGCGACGGGGCCAGGTTTTCCTTCAGCGCGGACAGATACACGCTGGTGCTGTCCAGCGAGGCGGAGGCATCGAGCTTGGCGCCCAGTGCATCGGCGGCATCGGCGAAGGGCAGCGCGCCCAGCTTGCCGGCGCCCTCGGTGAGCAGCCCCATGGTGAAGTTGGCGGTGCCGGACTTGCGGCCCTGGTCGGCGGTGAAGCCACCCGGGAACTCATAGCTGAACTGCACGACCGGGATGTCGTGACGCTCGGCCAGGATCACCTGGGTGCCATTCTTCAGCGTGGCGCGATGCAGTTCCGGGAATTTCAGGTCCGGGAAGGTCTTGGTCTGCGGCACGCCGGTGCTGCGGTCGACCTGCTGGGCCAGCGTCGTGAAGCTGGGGTCCACGGCGGGCACGGTGAACGGCTTGGGCGTTTCCGACGGCAGTTCGGCCAAGGCAACGCGCGCGCCCGGCTCGACCACGATGGTGTGGTCGCCGGCGCCCAGCCACTTGGCACCGACATCGCGCACCTGCGCGGCAGTGGCCGCATCGATGGTGGCCAGCGACGTGCGGAAGCAGCCCGGGTCACCTTCGTACACGGTGCACTCGGCCAGCGCGTCGGCCTTGCCGCCGAAGCCACCGATGCGCTCGATGCCGCGGATGAAGCCGGCGCGGAAGGCGGTCTTGCCGCGGCTGAGCTCATCGGCGGTCGGGCCGTCCTTGGTCAGGCGCTTCACCTCTTCATCGATGATCGCCTCGACCTTGGCCGGGTCCACGCCCTGCTTGACGCTGGCCATGATCACGAAGTTCGAGCCCAGCTGCGAGCTGTAGGCGCCGGCACTGATGTTGTCCACCAGCTTGTCCTGGTGCAGCAGGCGCTGGTCCAGGCGCGAGGACTTCGCGCCGCCGAGGACCTGCGCGAACAACTGCAGCTGGTCGATGTCGGTGGTGCCGACCTGGGCGACGTTCCACGCGCGGTAGATGCGCGCCTGCGGCACCTTGTCGGTCATCACTTCGCGCGTGCTCTTCTCACGCTTGGCCACGTCCACCTTCGGCTGGGCCATGCTCGGGCCGGCCGGGATGTCGCCGAAGTACCTGGCGACCTTTTCTTTCGCCGTGGCCACATCGATGTCACCGGCCAGCACCAGCACTGCATTGTTGGGGCCGTACCAGGTGCGGAACCACGTTTTCACGTCGTCCAGCGAGGCCGCGTTGAGATCGTTCATCGAGCCGATCACGCTGTGGTGATACGGATGGCCTTCCGGATACATCGCGCGGGTCAGCTTTTCCCAGACCTGGCCATACGGCTGGTTCTCGCCCTGGCGCTTCTCGTTCTGGACCACGCCACGCTGTTCGTCGAGCGCGGCCTGGTCGATCGCGCCGAGCAGATGGCCCATGCGGTCGGACTCCATCCACAGCGCCATGTCCAGCGCCGTGGTCGGCACGTTCTCGAAGTAATTGGTGCGGTCGGTGTTGGTGGTGCCGTTCTGGCCGGTGACACCCACCTGCTTGAAGGGCTCGAAATACTCGCCGTCGTGGTTCTCGCTGCCCTGGAACATCAGGTGTTCGAACAGGTGCGCAAAGCCGGTGCGGCCGGCGGGTTCGTCCTTGCTGCCGACGTGGTACCAGATGTTGACGGCCACGATCGGCGCCTTGCGGTCGGTGTGCACCACCACGCGCAGGCCATTGGGCAGGGTGAACTGCTCGAACGGAATGTCGACCTTGGCCACCGTGGCCGGCTTGGCCAGGACCGGTGCGGGCGCCAGTGAGCCCAATGCGGCGGAGAGCGCTACAGCCAGCAGCGCGGCACGCGGTCGAAGTTGGACGGTCATTCCGGTTCCTTGGTCATGAAAGTGAAGCCGGATGCTAGCGCGCCGCCCAGGCAAAAGGCATCGGCCAACAGTCATTGGGGGCAAAACGGACAGCCTGCAGGCCCTGCGGCGGACAACTGTCCGGACAGCGGACACCGCGACATCGATAAAAACCCTTTGAAATCAACAGATAAAACTTGGCACGCGTCCTGCGTGGTACTGGGCAAGGGAAGCAAGGATCAAATCGAAACTGACTGGATGCTGAACAAAAACAAGAAAGATCAAATTGTTCTTGCACGCCCCGAATCGGTGTACTACCTTACTACCACACCACTGCTCACCAACACTAAACAGGACCTCGCCATGAACACCAAGACGCTCGCCATCGCCATCGCCCTCGCCGCCGGCTCCGCATTTGCTTCGTCGGTGCAGGCCGCCCCCGCCATCGTCACCTTCGACACCGTGCAGGTCCGCCCTTCGGCCGACCAGATCGCCCAGGCCGAGGTTGAGCGCACCAGCAGCATCCCGACCCTGGCCGTCGTGGAAGTCCGCCCGACCGCCGGCCTGATCGCTGACTACCGCGCCGAACTGGCCGCCAACCGCCGCGTCACCACGCTGGCCGCCGTTGAAGTGCGCCCGACCGCCGAACAGCGCCAGGCCCTGGCTGCCGAGCAGACCCGTGACCGCGGCTACGTCGCCACCTTCACCGCTGCGGCCACCGCCGTCGCCAATGAAGTGATCATCAACCTGCCGACCCTGCAGGTGCGTCCGTCGGCTGCCGATCTGCAGGCCCTGGCGCTGGACACCGCCGCTGCCGCCGCCTCGACCCTGATCCGCCAGTAAGCCGTAGCTGCGGTCCCCCGCAGCCACGGCGTACACTTCGCCGATGACTGCCACGCCCACGTTCCATGTCGTTCTGTTCCAACCCGAAATCCCGCCGAACACCGGCAATGTGATCCGCCTCTGCGCCAACACCGGCGCGCGGCTGCACCTGATCGAGCCGCTCGGTTTCGACCTGAGCGACAAGCAGCTCAAGCGCGCCGGCCTGGACTATCACGAATACGCCCGACTGCAGGTCCATCCTGATCTTGAGACCGCCCTGCAGGTGATTGCGCCCAAACGCCTGTTCGCGCTGAGTACCCGCGGCAGCGTGCGTTACGACACCCAGCAATTTGAAGATGGCGATGCCTTCCTGTTCGGCCCGGAAACCCGCGGCCTGCCCCAGGACCTGCTCGACAGCCTGCCCCACGGCCGCCGCCTGCGCCTGCCGATGCAACCGGGCAACCGCAGCCTCAATCTGTCCAACACCGTCGCGGTGGTGATGTATGAGGCGTGGCGCCAGAACGGGTTTGCCGGCGGGCAATGACTCAAAAAGCGTTGATGCCCGTCAGCTCCCGCCCGATCACCAGCTGGTGCACGGTCTCGGTGCCCTCGTAGGTGATCACCGATTCCAGATTGAGTGCATGCCGGATCGCCACATGTTCGGTGGTGATGCCCGCGCCACCGAGCAGATCACGGCACTCGCGCGCGATGTCGATGGCCATGCGGCAATTGTTCCATTTGGCCAGGCTTACCTGCTGCGGCTGCAGCTGGCCGGCATCCTTCAGGCGCCCCAGCTGCAATGCCAGCAACTGCGCGGTGGTGATCCGGCGCGCCATGTCGGCCAGCTTGATCTGCGCACTCTGCGTGGCCGCCACCGGCCGGCCGAACAGCACCCGCTGCTTGGTGTAGGCCAGCGCTTCATCCAGGCACGCCACCGCGGCACCGATCGGGCCCCAGCTGATCCCGTAGCGTGCCTGGTTCAAGCAGCCCAGTGGGCCTTTCAGGCCCTGCACGTTAGGCAGCCGGTTACGGTCGGGCACGCGCACATTGTCGAAGAACAGCGCACCGGTGAGCGAGGCGCGCAGGCTCATCTTGTGCTTGATCTCCTGCGTGCTGAAGCCGGGCATGCCTTTCTCGAGCACGAAGCCCTGGATGCCGTCTTCGGTATGCGCCCAGATGATCGCGATGTCCGCCACCGGCCCACTGGTGATCCACATCTTGCTGCCGTTGATCAGCCAGTCGCCGCCGTCGCGCACCGCGCGGGTCTTCATCGCCGCCGGATCGGAGCCGCCATGCGCCTCGGTCAGGCCGAAGCAGCCGATGACCTTGCCGGTGGCCATGTCCGGCAACCAGCGCACGCGCTGTTCTTCGCTGCCGTAGGCGTAGATCGGGTACATGCACAGCGAGCTCTGTACCGAGACGAAACTGCGCAGCCCCGAATCGCCGCGCTCCAGTTCCTGGCAGATCAAGCCGTAGCTCACCGCGTTCAGTCCGCCGCCGCCGTACTGTTCGGGCAGGCTGGAGCCGAGCAGACCCAGTGCAGCGATCTCGGGGATCAGTTCGTCGGGAAAGCGGCCTTCATCAAATGCATCGCCGATGATCGGCAGCACCCGGGTATCAGTGAAGCGCGCCACCGTCGCCTGCACCGCGCGCTCCTCCTCGCTCAGCAGCGAACGGATATCGAACAGATCGAACGGATTGAGTGACATGGCATCCCGGCAGGTGGCGGTGGAACAGGCCCCCATTGTGGGCGTTGTGCAGGTAGGGGCCAAGGGCTGGCGCAGCAGGAGCTGGCTGCTCCATCCGGGCGCCGATCCAGCCGGCCACCCGATCGCCGGGATGTCCTGATCCCTTATGGCCACGCCCCGGCCAGATACGAACGTGTGCGTGCCCGGAGCGTGGCGATGTCGGGCGCTGTGGCCGGATTACGGATCCTGTCGGCGGCAGTTGGCCTGCCTGGGCGGGATGCCCACGTCCGCCGCATAGATCCATCGGGCCTCTGTTACCGACGTGGCCATCACGTAACGTTGCGGATTACCGGGGCTCGCGCCCCAGCACCAATAGCTCTGGAGCTCGGCACTACTGCTGATGGCTGCAGGCAAGCCGACCGGGTACGCCTGGGCGGGCTTGGCACCGAGCAGTCCTGCCAGCGCCAAGGAGGCACCGACACAGCAGGCGACCATGTTCATGTTGCGATCCTGATATTCGCTCCGAAGCGGAGCTGCATCAAGGTGGCCATTTCCAACGCAACGTTCAGGCACGCAGCGCTCACTTCCCGGTGCCTGCCGCATTTGAACTGATCGATAGGTGCTGTTGCAGTTGGTCGGCCTATCGCTTGTGCGCGGCACGGTAGGCATGGGTCGGTGAATGCGCCCAGGGATTACCGGCGTATCGGTGCAGCGGGGTGATGCTGCGTGCCGCGCGCCGCTGGGAGCCCACTGAAGGTCAAGCGCGGCGCGATGGCGTGGCATTCTCCTACCTTCGTGCCGACCTCAACATCGAGGAAGTATGGGCGTATCGCACGCAGGGTGGATTCATCGCGGACATGTCGGGCCACTCGGGGTATCCATTGAGGGTTCGTTGCGTGTTTCCGTACGACGGCGGCACCGAAACGCCCCGCAGTTCCGCACGATCATTGCAATCACGGTTCCGCGACAAGACGGGCCGATGGGTCCCCATCGTCAGGGTGGATCTGCGCGCAGGTGTCGCAGCGCCCTTCACCTATCGTGACGACGATCAAAGCAACGCACCGTTGTGATGGCCGCCTGAGGAGGCGTGATCCCTGCGCGGCCGTCACCAATGCTGCATCGCAGCAACCCACCGTCCGCGGCGAGCTTTGCGTGCCATGGCGAGGCTGCTGCCTAGGCGTGAACGGGAAGGACCGGTACTCTGGCGCATTGATCCACCGTTTCGCCGTGACGTGACACGGGCGATTCCCAGGCAACCGCCGCCGTTCAACCCGCGGCACTACCCAAGAGTTACGCAGCCCCATGAGCGAAGAAATCAACGTCCTGCCCCCGCGTGAAGTGATGGAATTCGATGTGGTGATCGTCGGTGGCGGCCCTGCGGGCCTGGCCACGGCGATCCGGCTGCGCCAGCGCGCCATCGAGGCTGGCCGCGAGCTGTCGGTCTGCATCCTGGAAAAGGGGTCCGAACCCGGCGCGCACATCCTCTCCGGCGCGGTGATCGACCCACGCGCGTTGACCGAACTGTTCCCGGACTGGGCCGAGCGCGGCGCACCGCTGAAGCAGAAGGTCACCCGCGACGAATTCCTGTTCCTCACCGAGTCCGGATCGCGCAGCACGCCCAACGCGCTGCTGCCGGAGTGCTTCCACAACGAAGGCAACTACATCGTCAGCCTGGGCGAGGTCACCCGCTGGCTGGCGCAGCAGGCCGAGGCGCTGGAGGTAGCGATCTTCCCCGGCTTCCCGGCGGCGGAAGTGCTGTACAGCGACGATGGCGCGGTGATCGGCGTGGCCACCGGCGACATGGGCATCGAGAAGAACGGCCAGCCCGGCCCGGCATTCGAGCGCGGCATGGCGCTGCACGCCAAGTACACGATCTTCGCCGAAGGCTCGCGCGGCCATCTCGGCCGCCAGCTGATCGCCCGCTTCCAGCTCGATGCCGACAAGGATCCGCAGGCCTACGGCATCGGCATCAAGGAACTGTGGCAGATCGATCCGGCCAAGCACGAACCGGGCCTGGTGGTGCACGCCGCCGGCTGGCCGCTGGACAACGACACCTACGGTGGCGCGTTCCTGTACCACGCCGAGGGTGGCAAGGTCTCGATCGGCTATGTGGTCGGCCTGGACTACAAGAATCCGTGGCTGAGCCCGTTCGAAGAGTTCCAGCGCTTCAAGACGCACCCGGACATCCGCAAGCACCTGGAAGGGGGCAAGCGCATCGGCTACGGCGCGCGTGCGATCACCGCCGGTGGCCTGATGTCGCTGCCCAGGACGGTGTTCCCCGGTGGCGCGCTGGTCGGCTGCGAGGCCGGCTACCTCAACGTCAGCCGGATCAAGGGCAGCCACGCCGCGATCAAGACCGGCATGCTCGCCGCCGATGCAGCCTTCGATGCGCTCGCCGCCGATCGCCAGCACGATGAGTTGAGCGCCTATCCGCAGGCATTCGAGAGCAGCTGGCTGCATGCCGAGCTGCAGCAGGCCAAGAACTTCAAGCAGTGGTTCAAGAAGGGCCAGACCGTGGCCACGCTGATGACCGGCATCGAACAGTGGCTGCTGCCCAAGCTGGGCATCCGCAACCCGCCGTGGACGCTGCGCCACAGCACCCCGGACCACGCCTGCCTGGAGCCGGCGTCGAAGCACGCGAAGATCCATTATCCCAAGCCCGATGGCGTGCTCACTTTCGACCGCCTCAGCTCGGTGTTCCTGAGCAGCACCAACCACGCCGAAGACCAGCCCAGCCACCTGACGCTCAAGGATGCCAGTGTGCCGGTGCGGATCAACCTGAGCGAATACGCCGGGCCGGAAGCGCGTTACTGCCCGGCGGGCGTGTACGAGTTCGTCGGCAGCGACGGGCACGAACAGTTGCAGATCAATGCGCAGAACTGCGTGCACTGCAAGACCTGCGACATCAAGGACCCGACCCAGAACATCGTCTGGGTGACCCCGCAGGGCGGTGGCGGCCCAAACTATTCGGGCATGTGATCGACACGGCCTGCGACCACCGGTCGCAGGTCATCGGGCGCGGCAGTCACCGCCGCGCTCGCTATCCTGAGCGTCCTGTTGGACGTGACCGCTGCGCCATGGCCCCTGCTTTCCGATCGACGTTGCCGTTACTGGCCTGCCTGCTGCTGGCGGCGTGTTCGCGCGCACCGCAGACGCCCGAGCAGGCCCATCAGCAGGATCTGCAGCGCGCGTTCGCGATCTGCGCCGGCTGCCACACGGTCAGCCCCGGCGGCGTGCACCGCTTCGGCCCGAACCTGCACGGGGTGATCGGCCGGCGCGCGGGCAGTGTCACCGGCTACCCGTACTCCAACGCCATGCGCGAGGCCGGGCTGACCTGGAACGAGCAGACCCTGGATGCGTTCCTGCGCTCGCCCACGCATGTGGTGCCGGGCACCCGTATGGTCAACACCACCGCCGACCCGGAGCGCCGGCGCCAGGTGATCGAGTACCTGCAGCAGCAGCGCTGATCGCCACGGAACCGGTCAGGACGCCTGCAGCTGTTCCAGGTAGGCACGCAACGCCGCATCGAACGCACCGACCGCCTCGGCATGCGCCGCCACGCCGTCGTCGTCGATGCTGTCCATCAGATGGCGCGCCTCCACCACCAAGGCATCCGCCCCCAGCGTCGCCAACCCGCCCACCAGCCGGTGCAGTACATCCACGAGCGCCGGTGCCGCACGCTCGTGCAGGGCCTCCTGCAGTTGCACCAGATCCTCCGCGGAGGCGCTGCACAGGCTTTCGATCAACACCGCGGCCACGTGCGCCGATCCAAACCGGCGCGTGAGCGCGGCCCGGTCGGGCGGCGCAGGGAGGCTGCCTTGTACATCCGCAGCAGCTGGCGCGTCCGGCAACCACTGCAGCAGTGCCTGGCGCAAGGCGGCCAGCGCCACCGGTTTGGCCAATAGATCATCCATGCCGGCCTCGCGGCAGCGTTGCAGATCGTCCTCCATCGCGCTGGCGGTGAGCGCGATCACCGGCAACCGGGCGGTGCCGCGGTCGCGCTCCTGCTCACGGATACGCCGGGTCATGGCATAGCCGTCCATGACCGGCATCCGGCAATCGGTGAGGACCAGATCGAAACGGGTCCGCGCGAGCAGCGCCAACGCCTGTTCGCCGTTCTCGGCCAGCACGTGCGGCAGACCGAGCTGCTGCATGCGCCAGCCCATCAGTGCCTGGTTGGTGGGATGGTCCTCGACGATCAGTACCCGCCGCTGCAGCAGCGCTGCCGGCACCGGCAGCCTCTGCGCCTGGTCTTCCGCCGCGCCGGGCTGTTCGTCCACCGGCACCGTGGGTACCGTCAGCAGCACCTCCACGCAGGTCCCCTCGCCGGGCACGCTGTGCAGCGTGAGCGTGCCGTGCATCAGGGCGACCAGGCGCTGGCAGATGCTCAGGCCCAGGCCGGTGCCCCCGTACTGGCGGCTGGTCGCTGCATCGGCCTGCGCGAACGGGGCGAACAGATGCTCGCGCTGCGCCGGCGAAATGCCGATGCCGGTATCGCGCACCGTCAGCCGCAGCTGCTGCGCGCCATCGCTATCGATGCCGAGCACCGTCAGTGCGATGTCGACCTCACCAGCGTGGGTGAACTTGATAGCGTTGCTGAGCAGGTTGAACGCGATCTGGCGCAGGCGCATACCGTCCGCCAGATGCATGGCCGCGACGTCGTCGTCGATCTGGATCTGCAGGTCCAGTCCCTTGGCCACTGCCTGCGGTGCAAGCAGCTGCTGCACGTTGCCGAGCAATGCGCGCAGCGCCACCGGATGTGCCTGCAGCGTCAGCGCGCCAGCCTCGATCTTGGAGTAGTCCAGCAGGTCATCGAGGATCTGCCGCAGCATCTGCGCCGAGTCTTCGATCACGCTGATGATACGGCGCTGTTCCCCATCCAGCGCGGTGTGCGAGAGCACCTCGACCATGCCGAGTACCCCGGACATCGGCGTGCGGATCTCATGGCTCATCGTGGCCAGGAACTCGGATTTGGCAGCGGTGGCGCGCTCGGCCGCGGCCTTGGCCAACGCAAGCGCATCGGCCTGCGCGCGCGCCTCGGTGACATCGACCCAGTAGCCGCTCCACAGCAGCGCGCCGTCTTCGGCATCGTAAGGCAGCGCGCGCGCGCGCACCCAGTGCAGCGTGCCATGTGGGGAGGTGCGGAACTCCATGTCCAACGGAGTGAAGTCGCGCGCGGCGCGTTCCATGGCCTGGCGCACACCGGGGCGGTCGCGCTCGTCGATGCGGTCCATCAAGGCGCTTTCGTCAGCCATGGCCTCGGCTGCGGTGACCCCGAACAGGGCGTCCGTGTCGCCGGCGATATACGGCAGCGACAAGCGGCCATCGCGCTCGCGCCGGCCCTGGTAGACGATCGCCGGCAGGTTGTCGGTGACTTCGGCCAAGCGCTGCTCGACCCGCCGGCGCATCGCCACTTCATTGCGCAACCGCCAGTATCCCCAGCCGTGCACCAGCAGCGCCGTCAACAGGACCAGCGCCAGCGGCACCGCCCAGCGCGCAATGCCGCGCCAGTCCAGGTCACTGCGGTATTCGGCCGAGAGCCAGTCACTGCGGATCGCCTCGTGCTCACGCGCGCTCATGTTGACCAGCATGCGGTCGAACGTGGTCGCCAGTGGCGCGTACCGTCGTTTGACCGCCAGCGACAACCGATCACTGAAGCCAGCGGGTGCGGCAACGTGGAGTTGCGCGGGATAGCGCTCGCGCACGATCCGGTCGACGATGGCCAGATTGCCGATGTAGGCATCGGCATCGCCATGCGCCAGCCGGGCCAAGGCCAGTTCGGTGCTGCGCGCCGGCACGATGCGGGCGTTCGGCGCCTGCTGCAGGATGTAGCCCCGCAACCGGTCCGGATCGGTCAGCAGGATGCTGCGTCCGTCCAGATCGCCGATGCCGAGCACCGACCGGCTGCCGCTGGCGGTCACGATCACGTTGGGCACAGTGATGAAGGGCTGGCTGAATACCCAGTCGTCACCCAGGTACGTGGAGTCATTGGGGATGCCCATGATGGCATCGACCTCGCCACGGCGCAGTTGTTCGCGCGCCTCGAACCAGTCATGCGCTGGCACGCGGGTGAGCTGGGCACCCACGTTCCGCAGCAGGCGCAGGTATTCGGCCGCCACGCCACTGGGCTGGTCGGCGCCGTCGATGAACGCCAGCGGTGCCGCATTCGGCGCGAATGCCAGCCGTAGTGGTGTCGCCAATACACGCTTTTCGGCATTGCCCAGGATCATCTGCGACTGCGCCGACCATTCCGGCGTCTGCAGCCAACGCCGCTTCAGGCGCGCGCGTTCGGTGTCCGCCAGCGCCGCCAACCCCAGATCCAGCGCTTCGGCCAAGGGTTGCTTGGCGTTGGGCACCCCGAAGTGCAGACGCTCCGGCGGCAGGTCGCTGGGGCGCAGCAACGCGACATCGGTGAGCCCTCGCTCGGCGATCAGCGACGTGGCTACATAGGCATTGCCGATATACACATCGGCTTCGCCCTTGCCGACCATGGCCAGCGCGGCCGTGGTGTTTGCAGCGATCACGCGGCGGGCAACGGGAAAGCGCGCGCGGACTTCTTCGCTGGTGACGAACTCGCGCTCGGTGACCACACGCAGCCCGCGCAGGTCCGGATCGGCCGAGGCCCGGGTATCACCGGGGCGACCGACCAGCGCCAGCGGCGCATCGGCGTAGGGACGGGTATAGACCATGCAGCGGGTGCGGTCGGCGGTAAGGGTGATGTTCATCACCACATCAACTTCGCCGCGGCATGCTGCATCCAGCACCTCGGTCCAGTCGCGGTACATCCGCACCTTCACCTGCACACCCAGCTGCTGCGTGAGCAGGCTCAGGTAGTCATAGCCCAGGCCGACCGGCTTGCCCTCGTGCAAGGATTCGAACGGCGGCCAGCCGCTGTCGTACATACCCAGGATGATGGTAGGGTGCTTGCCAAGCCACTCGCTCTGCCGGGGCGACAAGGCGAGGGGGTTGGCGGCCGATACCGACACGCCCGCTGCCATTGCAAGCACGAGCAGCACCAGCCAGCGAACGACGCGGATACGCATGCTGCCTGATCTCCGTAGAATGTTGTCCCCACCCCGGCACGGCCCGACGGCTGCCTTACAGGCAATACTAGTCCATGACCCTGCGCATTATCATTGCCGACGACCATCCGGTCGTACGGATCGGCACGAAGGCCGTGATCGAATCCAGCGGCGTTGGCCAGGTGGTGGCCGAGGCCAGTACTGTCGCCGAATTGATGGCCGCGCTGTCCGATCACCCGTGCGATGTCCTGGTTACCGATTACTCCATGCCCGGCGGCCAGCAGGCCGATGGCTTTGCGATGATCGCCATGATCCGCCGGCGTTTCCCCACGTTGCCGGTGCTGATGCTCAGCGTCTCCAACAACCTGGCGATCCTGCGCATGGTGGTCGCCACGGGTGTGCTCGGCCTGGTCGACAAGACCTCGTCGATGGACGAGTTGCCGCTGGCGATCCAGACCGTGCAGCGCGGCATGGCCTACGTCAGCCTCACACTGAAAGAGCGCATTGACGCGATCGGCACGAACAGCGTGGAAGAAGGCGAGGCCAAGCCGCTATCGCCGCGCGAAGTCGAAGTGCTGCGCCTGCTCGGCAGCGGCATGACGGTCAAAGAGATCGCCATGCATCTGCACAAGAGCGTGAGCACCATCAGCCGCCAGAAGGGCGATGCGATGTTGAAGCTCGGTCTGAAGGGCGATGCCGAGCTGTTCGATTACCTGCGCGACGGCGAACGCTGATCGCCGCCGTCCTGCGGACGGCACCTCTGCTTGCGTCACTGCACGCGCGATCCACACCGCCCTTTCAATGGCGCTGCGTCGTGCCTGATGTGTTGCGCGCGCATCTAACAGATCGCGCATGAAGAGTTCCCCGGAATGTGGCCGCATTTATGTACTGCTCAGTTTGATATTCAGGGCTAATTGGGGTGACTAACGGATAATTCACACCTGTCGCCAGCAGCGATCTCCCTCCCCTCTGCTGGCGGACAAAACCAAAAAATACAAAGGTGTCCCCGATGATGAAGACTTCCCTGCTTGCCCTGGGTCTGCTCGCTGCACTGCCGTTCGCTGCTTCGGCAACCGATGGCCTGTCGTACAACTATGTTGAAGGCGGCTACGTGAACACCGATGCCAAGGGCGGCGACGCCGACGGTTGGGCGGTGAAGGGCTCGGTCGCCGTGGCGCCGAACTTCCACGTCTTCGGTGACTACAACGCGCAGGAAACCAAGCGCGGCAGCAATGATGTGGATCAGTGGAAGGTCGGTGTCGGCTACAACTACGGCATCGCCCCGACCACCGATCTGGTCGCCCGCGTTGCTTACCAGAAGTTCGATCCGAAGCACGGTCTGGACTTCAACGGCTACTCGACCGAAGTCGGCGTGCGCAGCGCGTTCACCCCGAACTTCGAAGGCTACGTGATGGCCGGTTACGAGGATTACACCAAGAAGCACGGCATCAACCCGGACGGCGAGTTCTACGGCCGCGTCGGCGCCCAGGCCAAGCTCAACCAGAACTGGGGCCTGGCCGGCGAAGTGAAGCTGGCCAAGGGCGGCGACAAGGAATGGTTCGTCGGTCCGCGCTTCACCTGGTAATACGCACGACGCAATACCGCGGTACGTTGTTGGATGGCGCGGTCTCTCTCCCCTGCGCCATGAAGCCCGGCTCACGCCGGGCTTCACTTATATGCAGCACCTGGCGACACCCTCGTCGGTACGCCACGAAACAACCCGGCCCTGCGCCGGGTTGTTTCGTTCTGGCGGTGACCAGGTAGTTCAGGGGCATTGTGGATCGGGTGCTGTCTCCGCTCAGGTCTACCGCGAGCGTAAGGGTCCCCTATCGGCGGGCAGGCCCCTTGGCAAATGTCCCCCGGCCGACGCCTGACGGCGACGGCCTCCTCCTTGATTTTGCCCAGGGACCTACCCGCCGATAGGGGACTCAGCGTGCGTCAGGCGTGCGGGAGACCGTGCCTTTCTGTCGGCGCCAAGTGGTCTGGATACGTGGGTCGCGATGGCCTTGTGGGCGAAATAAAGGAGGAGGCGGCGGCCGCAGGTCGACGCCGGGGGACATTCGCCGGCAAGGCCATCGCGGCCCAGCGCCCGACCCATCCACCGCCACGCCTGAAGAGGCTCATAGCGCGCTTCATGCCTGCAACGCGGATGGAAGAAGAACCAAAAAAAACCCCGGCGCTTGCCGGGGTTTTTCGTGCATCACTTGAACAGCGTGTCCGGATACTCCGGCTTCTGTTCGCGTGCCAACAGCGCACGCAATCCCTCTTCCGGCGTCTGCTCACCGTGCAGCACCGCGCGCACCCGATCAGAGATCGGCAGGTCGATGCCGTGACGCCGCGCCTGGCGCATCACCTCATCGGCAGTCTGCACCGATTCCACCACCTGGCCGATCTCACGCACCGCATCGGTCAACGTCTGGCCGCGGCCCAGGGCCAGGCCCAGGCGTCGGTTGCGTGACAGATCGCCGGTGCAGGTCAGCACCAGATCGCCCAGACCGGCCAACCCCATCAGGGTTTCCGGCTTGGCACCGATCGCCGCGGCCAGCCGCAGCATTTCGTTGAGGCCACGGGTGATCAGGCCGGCACGGGCATTGAGGCCCAGCTGCATGCCATCGGCGACGCCGGTGGCGACGGCCAGCACGTTCTTCATCGCACCGCCGAGCTCGGCACCGACCATGTCATCGCCGGTGTAGGCGCGGAACGCCGGACCGTGCATGGCATCGGCCACCTGCTGGGCGAAGTCCGGCGCGTCACCGTGCACGGTGATCGCGGTCGGCAGGCCCTGGGTGACTTCCTTGGCGAACGACGGACCGGTCACCACCGCCAGCGGCACGTCCGGCCCAAGGACCTCACGCGCCACTTCGTGCAGGAACCGACCGGAGCCTGGTTCGAAGCCCTTGGTCGCCCAGGCCACGCCGGCATCGGCCGGCCGCAACGGTGCCAGCGCACGCACGGTTTCACCGAAGGCATGCGAGGGCACCACCACCAGGATCCAGGCAGCGTCCTTGACGGCAGCGGCCAGATCGGTGGTCGCGCGCAGCGACTCGGGCAGCGGAATGCCCGGCAGATAACGGGTGTTCTCGTGGCGCTGGTCGATGGCCTCGACCATCGCCGCATCGCGCCCCCACAGCACGGTCGGATGACCATGCCGCGCGAGCAGGCTCGCCAGGGCGGTGCCCCAGGAGCCGGCGCCGAGAACCGCGATTTTGTCTGCGTGGTTGCTCATCCGTACTGCAGCGCCGATCAGGCGTTGCCGGCCGGCTCGGAATCGGCGAGCGAGGTCTCGCCCTGTTCCTGACGCTGGCGCAGGGTTTCGGCGTACAGGCCTTCGAAGTTGATCGGCTGCAGGAAGAACGGCGGGAAGCCGCCGGCCTGGATCAGCTCGCTCACCAGCGAACGCACGTACGGGAACAGGATGTTCGGGCACTGGGTGCCGAGCAGCACGTCGATCGACTGCGGGTCCAGGCCGACCAGGCCGAACACGCCGGCCTGCTGCACTTCGGCCACGTAGGCGGTCTTCTCGCCGGCCTTGCAGGTCAGGGTCACGGCCAGCACGACTTCGAAGGCGCTCTCGCCCAGGCGCTGCACGCGCTGGTCCAGGTTGAGCTGCAGTTCCGGCTGCACGGCGTCATTGAAGACGGCCGGAGCGTTCGGCGATTCGAACGAAACGTCCTTGACGTAGATCTTCTCGACGGTGAACGAGGGACCGGTAGCGGCGTCGACCGGCGCGACGGCGCCGTTGGTGTTCTCTTCGGACATTTCCTGTTGCTCCAAAAATGAATGCTGTAAAAACGGATTGTTACATGCCCTGCGATGGGGGCGCTGTGGGCCGCGCACAAGGCGTGCGCTGCAATCCGAGGGGGATCAGTTGCGGCCCTTGACCAGCGGCAACTCGGCCTGCTGCCACGCCGGGATGCCACCGTCGAGCACGTTGACCTGGGTGAAACCGGCCTTCTTGAGCGCCTTGGCGGCCGTCTCGGAGGCATTGCCACTGCGGCACACCAGCACCACCGGGCTCTGCTGGGCCTTGGCGACCAGCTTGTGCTCCGGACCGAACTGCGCCGGCTGCACGTTGCGGCTGCCCGCGATATGGCCCTTCTCGAAATCGCTGCTCGAAGACAGATCGACCACGATGGCGCCACCGGCATTCATCAGCTGGGTCAGTTCCGCTGGCTTGAGCGACTTGAAGCCGCGGAACAGGCGGCGGACTTCGGTCACGATGATGGCCACGGTCAGGCCGACCAGGGCCATCGACAACATCGGGTTTCGGCCGGCAAAGGCCAGCAACTCTTCGTAATTCACTAAGATCACGGGTCGATAAGCGGGCGCCGATTGTCGCACATGCGGGCGAATCGGCGTCCAGCCCCGTGCGGGCGGGGGGTCAGCGTTCCTGCCAGAGGTCCGGCAGGCCGTTGGCCTGGAGCCAGCGCTTGCCCTCGGCGTCCCAGCGCCAGATCTCCCGGACCCGTACCGTCCGCTCGGACTGGGTGTTGTTGTTGATCACCCGCACCTCGGCGTTGCGCCCGACCCGGCCATCGGGCAACGGCACGTTGTCGCCGGCGCGATAGCTGGAGATTTTCACCTGCTCGAAGCGGCGCAGTTCCAGGTCGGTCATCGGGTGGGCGCGGGCATAGTCGGGATCCAGGTAGGGCAGCGCGTCCTCGACGGTGCCCCAGCGCATCGTGGCGTCGTACTTGACCTGGGTCTCCTCCAGTTCCTTGCGCTGCTTCCTGGTGGTCTTCTGCTCGGCGGCCAGTGCGCTCACGCTGGTCAGCGCGAACAAGGCGATCAGCAGGATCTGAAGCGTACGGCGCATGCGAATTCCCCCAATAGGCAAGGCGCCCATCCTACCGCCTGGCGAAGGCCACGAAACGGCCGCTCAGTTCCGCGGCGGCCTTGTCGCCTTCGCCCGGCTGGCGGGCGGTGAGGCTGATGCGGGCCTTGCCGCGCTGGGCGAAGGTGGCCAGGAAGCTGTCCCAGTCGGTTTCCGCATCGGCCTGGGCCTGTGCGTGCAGATCGCCATAGACCGGGGCGAGGTAGCGGATATGGCTGTCGGCCACGTAGACATCCGCATCGAACCCGGCCAGGCGCAGGCGCAGGGTCACCAGCGCCCATCCGGACAGGGTCAGCGCCGAGGCCAGGCTGCCGCCGAAGGCATTGCCTTTGTCGTTGACGTTGGCTGCCAGCGGAGCGTGGATGTGCAGGACGCCATCGCGGTAGTCGTGGACCCGGATCTGCATGGCCGCCACCGGCGGCATGGCATCCAGGACATGCTGCAGCGCAGACAATTGCGCCGGCAGGGAATCGGTTGCGGACATCTGGCTGATCACGTCACATCGAAGGGCTCGCATAATGCCCGCAATGAACACCGAAACGAAAGTCGCGCCCTGGACCCTGATCTCGCTGCGCCCGCGTGGCCAGCATGCGCCGCTGCGCCGTGCGGCGAAGGCGGCTGGCGCCCACCTCATCGCGCTGTCGCCGTGGGCGCTGCAGGCCCAGCGCGATGCTGCCACCCACGCCGACCTCACCGCCGCGCTGGCGGCCGAGCGCGTGGTCTTCAGCAGCCCTGCCGCGGTGCAGGCCGCCGCGCGCCTGGTGGATCTGGCCGCGCCCCACCCGGGGCAGTGGCTTGCCGTGGGCGCCGGCACGGCGGCGGCGCTGCACCGCCAGGGCGCGCAGGACATCGCCGCACCGGCGCGGATGGACAGCGAGGGCCTGCTTGCGTTGCCGGCATTGGCTGACCTGCACGGCCTGCGCGCGGGCCTGGTTACCGCCCCGGGCGGCCGCGGGGTGATCGCGCAGACCCTTGAGCAACGCGGTGCCCAACTGCTGCGCGCCAACGTGTATGCGCGCCAGCCGCTGCCGCTGGCCCCGCGCGCCCTGCAGCGCCTGCGCCGCGCGGCCATGCCCTGGGTGCTGGCACTGAGCAGCGGCGAGGCCCTGGCGCTGTTGCTGGTGCAGTTACCCGACGATCTGCAGGCACCGCTGCGCGCGGCCACCGTGGTGGCCGCCAGCGAGCGGCTGGCCGCACAGGCGCGCGCCGCAGGCTTCGGGCAGGTACGGGTCGCAGCCGGGCCGTTGCCGGCACAGCTGGTCGCGGCTGCACACGCCGCCCTCATCGCGCCCGCATCTTCCTGAACAGGGAGCCGGGACGGTCTTGCAGGGGCCTTGGGCGGCGGGCGATGCTGTGTGCCACGTCGCTCGCCAGCCAAGCGGATTGCCCGGCGCGCGCGACAAGGATGCCCGTATGAATGACCCTGTTTCGCTCCCCTCTCCGAGCCGCCCCCTGCGCTGGATCGTGCCGATCACGGCGCTCGTCGTGTTGGCCGGCGGCGGCGCCTGGGGCTGGACGCAGTGGCAGTCGCGACAGGCGCAGGAACGACTGCGCGAACAGAACGACCAGTTGCAGGTGCAGGGCCTGCTGGACAGCGTGGAAGCACTGCGCCGCGACCAGCGTTCGACCTCCCAGCGCGTGCAGGACGCCGCCGCCACCAACCGCGTGCTGCGCGATGAAATGCTCGGCCTGAGCCAGCGCAATGCGCTGCTCGAAGAGAACCTGGCCAAGCTGGCCGACAGCACCCGCCACGGCGCGCAGGCACTGCAGCTGGAAGAAGCCGAACTGTTGTTGAGCCAGGCCGGCCAGCGGCTGGCCTATGCCGATGACGCAGAAGGCGCCAAGCGCCTGTACGCGTTGGCGGCCGCCTCGCTGGACGACGTGCAGGGCAACGAGTATCTGAACCTGCGGCAGGCATTGATGCAGGAGCGCAATGCGGTGGAGGCGCTCGGCCCCGGGGTGCGCGCGCAGACCCAGGCACGGTTGGGCCGGTTCGCCCAGGCCCTGACCACCCTCCCCGAACAGATCGACGCCCCGGCCGATACGACTGCCGGCACGCCATGGTGGCACCAGGTGCTGGCGCCGTTCGTGACCATCACCCCCACCCGCCTGCAGGGCCCGCTGACCGAAGCCGACCGCGTGGCCGCGTGGGATTCGCTGCAGCTGGAACTGACCTTGGCGCGGGCAGCGGTGGAGCGCGGCGACCCGTCCGGGTATCTCCAGGCGTTGGACCGCGTTGCACTGTGGTTGCCGCGGCTGTGGCCGGATTCACCTGCTCTGCGCGAGCAACGTGCTGAACTGCAGCAACTACGCGCCTGCGAGCTGCGTCCATCGCTGCCCGAACTGGGCAGCACCCTGCAGCAACTGCGCTCGATGCGTAACGGGAGATAATCGATGAAGCCCTTTCAATCTCTGGTGGTCCTGCTCCTGGCCGTGGCCTTGGGCGTGATCGCCTCACAGTGGCTCGGCACCGAACAGCTGCGCCAATTCGGCGAAGTGATCTACCGCTACGGCGGCACCGACTACCGCTCTACCGTGCCCCAGGTCGCGCTGATGGTGCTGGTCGGGGTGCTGGTGCTGTGGCTGCTGTGGAGTCTGCTGGCCTCGCCGTTCCGCGCCTGGGGCCGCTACCGCCGCAAGCAGGGCCGCGCCCGCCTGACCGAAGGCCTGCAGGCCCATGAACAGGGCCACTGGCAGCGCGCGGAAAAGCTGCTGACCAGCGCTGCTGAGGACAAGGAAGTGAGCGCGGTCGCCTTGGTCACCGCCGTGCGCAGTGCGCAGGCGCGCGATGACGATGCGGCGTTCAATCAGTACCTGCAGCGCCTGGCCACCGAAGATGCCACCAGCCACGCCCTGCTGCTGGCCGAACGCCTGCTGGCACAGGAACGCCCGGTCGATGCGATCAACGTGCTGGACGTTGCCGCGATCCAGCCGCTGCCGCCGCGTGGCCTGTGGCTTCGCACCGAAGCGCTGGCACGTGCCGATCGCGCGCATGAGGCCTATGGCCAGCTGGGCGCACTGCGCAAGCAGAAGGTCCTGCCGGATGCGGCCGTGGCCGAGCTGGAAATCCGCCTGGCCGCACAGTCGCTGCTGGAAGCCGGTGACGTCAACGCGCTGGCCGCCCAGTGGGAAGCCACGCCGAAGGCATTGCGCAGCGATCCCGATGTCGTCTCCGCCTATGCGCTGCGCGCAGTGGCACTGGACTGGGACGAACCGGCTCTGCTCAACCTCGAACAGGCCCTGGACACGCGCTGGGACGAATCGGTGGTGACGCTTTACGGCCAGATGCCGGTCGAAAAGCTGGCCACGCGCCAGGCCAACCTGCAACGCTGGTTGACCACGCAGCCCGCCAGCCCCGCATTGCTGCTGGCGCTGGGCCGCATTGCCGCCCGTCAGCGCCAGCGCACGCTGGCCGAGGATTACCTGCACCGCGCGATTGCCGCCGGCGCCGGCCCGGCCGCGTGGGAAGCGTTGGGCGAGGTGTTCCTGGATCGCGGCGAGACCGCGCTGGCCTCGCAGTGCTTCGCCAATGCCCTGCGCCAGCAACGTGGGGATGACAGCGTGGCGCTGGCCCGTGCATCGACCACCACGCCACTGGACCCGATCGTGCCCGAACGCGCCACCATCGAAGAGCAATCGCTGATGGGCGAACCGGCGCCGGTGCAGGATCGCCTGCACGTGGAACGCGACGAGTTCGGCAATCCGCGCCTGCCGTAACGTGCGACGCGGCACCCGGTAGTGCCGGCCGCTGGCCGGCAATGCGGAGTCCCGGAGAGGATTTGAGGAGCCGGCCAGCGG